>JALYTE010000288.1 GCA_030854435.1 Acidobacteriota bacterium
AAGGCGTTGGTGCCCGACCTCGTGACGAGATTGAAAATGCCGCCACCCGCACGACCGAACTCGGCTGTGGCGGTGCTGGTGATGACGGTGAGGTCCTGATACAGGTCAGGGATAGCGGGTTGGAAAGCTTGTCCGCCGATGCCGATATCGTTAATCTCTTGGCCGTCCAGCAGGAAATTGTTGGAGCGGGGACGCGCACCGTTGACCTGGGCGTTTTGACCGTTGCTGAACTGGTTTGCGCCGTTGACGGACTGAACACCGGGGATCGTGACAGCCAACTCAAATGGATTGAGCGAGAGGACGGGAAGGGTCGATATCTCGGATGCGCTGATCGTCTGGGAAAGCTGACCGCTCTCGGTGTTGAGCGCGACTTGATCCGCTTCGACCGTGACAGTATCGGTCTGACTGCCGACGGAGAGTGAAACGTTGTAAGTCGTCACTGTAGACGGGCTTACAGCGACATGTTCGGCCTTGAAATTGTTGAAGCCGGGACGGACAACTGAAACCGTATACGCTTCCGGGCTCAAAGATTCAGCCCGATATTGTCCATCGTCGCCAGTTGTGATCGTACGCGTTTCACCGGTCTGCTCGCCGTGGATCGTAACAGTGGCATTCGGTACGACCGCACCGGTCGCGTCGCGCGCCGTGCCAGCGAGAATTCCCTTGCTGGTCTGTGCCTGGAGTGCTCCGGCAAATACACATCCGGCCAAAACGATGAACGCTATGAGGTTCAATCTAAATCGATTCACTTTGATTCTCCTAAACTGACGGTAAAGCTCACATTCGCATGATGCAATTCGAATGCCAAACTTAATCTTTGCTATACGACACATCGCAAAGGCCAAATGGGATTAAACCCTTGACTTCCCCTCTGAAAACTTCCGTGTTTTGTATTTCTCGAAGGGTTGGGTCTATGAACTGTCATAGGTGGGTTCTGGACAAGAATCCTCGCAAGCCGTGCGAGGCGAGTGCGTAGGATCTCGACTCATTGGCATCAGAGTAGGCGGCAGAGTGGAAACCCATGTCCCAAAGGCGAAACACGTTCGGCAAGCTCAGGGCAGGATGGGGCATCCCGTCTGTCATCCCTCCAAGGATTGTCCTCTATATTCTGTCCGGTTTGCGCGGTTGCGCTAATGAATCCACTCGACCTGAACCGCCTTCTTGCCGAGCCTCAGAGTAGGTCGCTCGCCCAGCTTCGCACGCACCACCACGCTCGCGGAAAACTTTTCGCCGTTGATGGAAACCGCATTCTCCTTGAGCTTGCGCGTCGCCTCGGCTGCGGAGGGCGCAAGACCGGCAAGCTGCAATAGTTTGGGGACGCGCAACATTCGCTCGGCGTTGACCCCATCGGTTTCAGCCGCCTGAAGGCCATCGGCCGAGAGCGCAATCGAAACCATCGGCAGATCTTCCGCGACACCCTTCTGCTGGAACTGCGTGCTCCAACTTTCGGCGGCGTGGGCGGCGGCTTCCGCGGAGTGGAAGCCTGCGGTGATGTTCTCGGCGAGGTCTTTCTTGACGCGCATCGGATGCAGTTCGCCGCGAGCGACGGCCGCCTGCATCGCGTCGATCTGCGACTGCGGCAGGTCGGTGAGAAACGTCCAATAGCGCCACATCAACTCGTCGGAGATGCTCATCAGCTTGCCATACATCTCCGCCGCGGGTTCCTGAATGCCGATGGCATTGCCCAGCGACTTCGACATTTTCTGCACGCCGTCAAGGCCTTCCAGGATCGGCGTCATCAGCACGATTTGCGGCGGCTGGCCGTCTTTACGCTGGAGTTCACGCCCCATCAGAAGGTTGAACTTCTGGTCTGTGCCGCCGAGTTCCACGTCGCTCTTCAGCATGACGGAGTCGTAGCCCTGAGCGAGCGGGTAAAAAAGCTCGTGGACAGAAATGTCCTGCTCTGCTCGAAAGCGAGTGAGAAAATCCTTCCGGTCGAGCATTTGAGAAAGCGTGACTTTGGATGCGAGGCCAATCAGACCCGCATAGCCCAGCTTGTCCAGCCACTCGGAGTTGTAGCGCACCTCCGTCAACGCGGGATCGAGAATCTTGAAGACCTGCGCTTTGTATGTCTCCGCGTTGGCGTCGATCTCTTCGCGCGTCAGCGGTTTGCGCGTCTGGTTCTTGCCGGTCGGATCGCCGATCAGCGCGGTCGAATCGCCAATCAGGAAAATGACCGTGTGCCCAAGTTGCTGAAAGTGGCGCAGCTTGCGCATCAGCACGGTGTGGCCGAGGTGGAGGTCGGGCGCGGTGGGGTCGAAGCCGGCCTTGATGCGCAACGGCGTGCCGGTGGCGCGGGAACGCTCCAGCCGCGCGCGCAGAGCGTCCTTTGCGTCGGAGTCGGCGGCGGGGATGAGTTCGGCAACGCCCTTATTGATGAGGTCGAGTTGTTCGTCTACAGGAAGAAAGGGCGGAAATGTCTTTTGAGTTTCACAATTCATATCGGCATCTCAAAGTATAGAAGCCAGACGCCGCTTGCCGTTGAATCTTTCTCTACGCTCTGCACTCTATCCTCTACACTCTGTACTTATGGATGCCGAGAGCGCACGCACGTTCCTGCTGAAGCTGCCGCATGTCGTCGAAACCCAGCAGTGGGGCGACAACCTCGTCTTCTGGGTCGGCGACAAAGCCATCGGTGGCAAGATGTTTTGCCTGCTGAATCTCGATCCGGGCGACCACGGGGTTGCCTCCTACAGCGCCGGCCCCGAGCGCTTCGCCGAATTGGTGGAGCGCGAAGGCCTTGCGCCCGCGCCGTACATGGCGCGCATCCACTGGGTCGCCGCGGAGCGCTGGTCGGCGTGGCGCAACGCCGAGTGGGAAAGTGAACTGCGCGCGGCCCACGCCATCACCTTCGCCAAGCTCACCACGCGCACTCGCGATGTGCTGGCACTGCCCGCCCTCGCGCGAGAAAAGCTCACACGCGAGCGTAAGAAGCTGCTCGCTGCACGCGCGCTCGCAAAGTCCGCGAAATCAGCAAACAGATAACGGACCGCTGCTTGGGCGAGCGACCCACTCCCCGCTTGAATCAGGCGGGCCGCGCCTTCGTGCTCAGGATGCCCGCGAAGCTCGTCCGGTAAAAATACGCCAGCAGAATCGCCAGCAATGCGGCAACCGCACCCGGCACAATCCCTTTCCCATCCTCCATCAGAAGATGGAAGATCAGGATATTCACGATGATGGGACAAAGAATGACGAGGCCCAGCGGAACGGTGCCGCCGATCAGCACCAACAGACCGCCCACGACCTGAAATGCGCCGACGACTTTTATCCAGCCGCTCGGTCCCATGGCCGCCATAAAATGGCCCTGCAATGAATCCGGCGGCGGCAAAGGCGGCATAGGAATGAATGGATGGATAATGTTCGCACCGAAGACGACGAACATGAGGCCCAGCAGAATGCGGCAGATAAGCGGAACGAACTTCATGGCAAACCTCCGTCGCTTTTGGAGTTGAAACGTGCTCAGGCTTTGTGCACAAGTCTATCGGTTCAATTAGAGTTTCTGTGAAATTTTTGGCAAACGACGCCGCTGAACTACAGTGACGCCCGCACCTCTCTCCCCCGCTGCAACACGCCATCCACGCACCGCACCACGCGCTCGACATCCGCCTTCGACGTTTGCCAGTTGCACACGCTGACGCGCATCGCCCGCCGCCCGCGCCAAGTCGTTCCGCTGAACAGCGCTTCCCCCGTGGCGAGAATCGCGGCCATCACGCGGTCCGTGTAAGCGTCGTGGTCTTGCTCGCTCGCGCCGGTCGCCGGGTCGAGAAAACGCACCAGCCCCTGATTGATTTGAGGTTGCCACAACATCTCCGCGCCGGGCAGCTTGCCCATTTCCGTGACCAGCGAATACGCATGTTCGCAGCACCGATCCACAAGTTCTGCGACGCCCGTCTTTCCAAGCTGTCGCAGCGCCGCGTATGTCGCAAACCCGCGCGCCCGCCGCGAGAACTCCGGCGTCCAGTCGAGCGGGTCGCGCGCCTCCGCCGCATGGGTGAGATACGAAGATCGTTGCGACATCGTCGCCCTGTGCGCCGCGCTGTCGGCCACAAACGCATAGCCGCAATCGTAGGGGACGTTGAGCCACTTATGCCCATCTGTCGCCCACGAATCCGCCAACTCCGCCCCGGCGAGCAGATGACGATACGCAGGACTCGCCGCCGCCCACAGCCCAAAGGCACCATCGATATGCACCCACGCACCGAACTTCTTCGCCATCGGAACCAGCGTCGCAAAGTCGTCGAACGCCCCGATGTTCAGATCGCCCGCCTGTAGAACGACGATGGTGGGCCGCGAAGGTTCGCGTTCGAGCGCGGCCTTCAACTCATGCTCTGGCAAACGGCCGTCGGAACCCGCCGCCAGCCTCTCGATGTTGGCTTCCCCCAACCCCAAAAAGCGGACGGCCCGCGACGCGCTCCCGTGCAACTCCGTGCTGGTGAGGATGCGAATTGACGGCGCGCCGGATAGTCCGTCCCGCTCTACGTCCCAACCGCGCACGGCAAGCAACGCGTGACGCGCCACCGCAAGGCACGTCACATGCGCCATCTGGCATCCCGTCACCAAGGCGAAAGTTGCCGAAGCCGGGAGTTGCAGCACTTCTTTCAGCCACCGCCCCGCAGTTTCTTCAGTGACCGCAGCTGCGGGCGCGACCGCATACAGTCCCGCGTT
>JALYTE010000297.1 GCA_030854435.1 Acidobacteriota bacterium
GTGGACTCGCGCGTAAACTCCGAACCGTAGAGATACGCGTCCGAGGTGAATCCGCCCGCGCGGCGCAGCAGGCTACGCAGCGTCTCGCCCGGGAGAACGGTGTAAAGGCCGGATCCGGCAAACTCGCCCTCCAGACGCACGATGCGGGTCTGGTGGACCGAGGGAACGCGGAGATCGGCCTTGGAAAAGATCGTGACGACATCGCCCGGCAAAAGCTCCAGGTTCTGCGTCGGATCGCCGTCCAGAATGATCTTGCCGAGATTGAAAGGCAACAGCGACGTCGTCAGGTCTTTCGTGCTCTGGCGTTCTATGACGGCGTAGTCCCAATCGATATCGGGAGCGCTCAGGATGACATCGTTCTGCGCGCTGAATGTGTTGGTCTGCGGCGTGAGTGCGTTGCCGACCGAAGCCCCGCCGGTGCCGCCAGAGTCAGGAGCGGTCGTGCTGCCCTGACCCTGGAGCCGCGCCGCGTCGGCGGCCTCATTGCCGTGCGCGTTCAACGCGCCTTCCGACGCTTGCTGGTCGGGAAGATAGTAGTTGGGCAACTGTCCGAGCACGTTTCGCTTGCGCCAGTAGTTGCGCGTGATCAACGCCGCCTTGTCGGGAATGAGGTCGCTGATCCGCATTCCCGGATGCCACGCATAGCGACCGGGATTGGCCACATTGCCGCGCAGCGTGACAGCGTCGCGGAAGCGGTCGGTGATCGAGGCGACGGTGAGGATGTCGCCGTCGCGTACCGGCTCCGTCGAACCCGATGCCAGCGAAATCTCCTCCACGCTGCGCATGGTGTGGTTGTAAATCCGCTCCAGACGCACCGCCTGCCCCACCGCAACATTGGTTTCCCCGCCGGCCAGCGCCAGCACTTGCGCAATCGTAGTTTCGCCCTGAAATTCCTCGCTCTTCAACTCGTAAATCGCGGGGTTGCTGATGCTGCCCACCACCGCCACCTGCGCCCCGACCGTCGGAATGAAGATCACGTCGCCCGTCGCGAGGTTTACATCGTGCGTCTTGTCGCCGTGCAGCAGCAGGTCGTAGAGGTCGAAGTGCGTAATCACACGGTCGCCGCGCTTGACCTGTATATCGCGCACCGAGCCTTGGGGCAACGGTCCGCCGGAGACAAACAACGCATTGAGCAGGGTGCTCAACGAACTGACCGTGTAGCTGCCCGGACGGCGCGCCTGTCCCACGACAAAAACCTGAATGGTCCGCAGCGCGCCGAGATTCACGCTCAGGTCGAAGTTGCGATAGATTTTCCCCGCCTGCTCCCGCAGGTACGGCCCAAGCTGCCCAAAGGGCAGGCCCGCGACATGCACCGACCCCAACTGCGGCAGAGAGATCGCGCCGGTCCGGTCGACGGTGACATTCAGTTGCTCGTTGACCTGGCCGGAGAGTTGCAGCCGCAGCTCGTCGCCCGGCCCGATGATGTAGCCGGGGCCGACATTCACGTCCTCGATGGGAGCGAACGTCGACGGCGGCGCGGCGAACAGCGTGGCCCCAAAGATCGGCAATTGCCGCCCCGTGGTGGCGGCAACCAACTGCTGAAACTCGGTGGGTTCGTCCGGCTTGGCGGCGGGAGCTTCCCGGCGAGCTTCAGCCGCATTCTCGGCATTGGTTCTGCTGCGGTTGTCCGCGGGGACACTTTGTTGACTGGACGGTTCAACCGCTGTCGTTGCCGACGGGCATGGAGGCAGGGATCCAGACTGGGACACTCCCGCAACTACTGGCGCGCATGGCGCGACCATCGCGCCGCCTCCAGGCACCTGCGCTCCGGCCGGCAGAAGCAGACCCAGCAGAACGGCCCCTCCGAGGGCGAAAATGCAAGGCCGAACACCCGCGCAACATCTGGAAAACAAACTCGTTTGTACTTGCTTCACTACCGGAAAGCTCCGCCAGGGGAAGGGTCACGGCGCACTGCCCGAGCCTCTCGTACCTTCGCACGTCAGTGTACCGTACCGTCTGCGAATAACGTGCATGGCGGAACTGGGGAGCCTCCGATTAAGTGAAGTTCGAGGGCTTGTTCTACCGGAGGGAGCAGGGGCCTTCAGGCCCCTGAATCCACGCGCCTCAGCGATGGGCTTTAGCCCCGGAGGAAATGCCAAAGGGCTTAATCAGCCTTCCTGGAGTGATCTCACTTCGAGCGCAGCCGGGCGTACAACGCGGCTCCCGCGGCCCCCACCAACCCAAGCACCGCTGTCGGGCACTCCGGGGAGTCGGTACACCCACTCTGTGCGTACGCGAGCGAAGAAATCAGAAAGAGCGAACCGAAAAACGCAAAGCGCAGAAATATCTTCATAGCGATTGGCCTTCAAATGAGATTGAGATGCTCTGCTGTTTGCTCGCGAAAGTATACAGCCACGGACGCTCATCTTCACCGCAAAGTTGCTTGGGCCCTGCTAATTGACGACCAACGTGAACGTCGTGCTGGCCGTTGAAGCAGCGGCGCTCCCAGCCGCCGTCCCCGTCCCTGTCACGGTCACCGCGTAGCTGCCCGCGCTGCTGAACGTCGTCGCCCCCGGCAGCGTGCCGCCGCTGCCGCATCCCGTCAGAGCGGAAAGCGTGCCACAGAACAGAAGCAGCGCCATCAGCGGGCGGACGCGCGGTCGGCGACGCATTGGAACCAGGCAAAGCAGGACGGCAAACATCACCCCACCCGCCGGCAACCCCAGGCTGCGAGAAGCGTGCGTCGCCGCACCCTGCACGGTGGCGATGGTGACGACCGCATTCGCAGTCCCGCCCGCACCCAACACGACGCTCGTGGCCGCGACACTGCACACCGGCTGATGCGCCGTTGCGCTCGGCGTGATGGAGCAGGTCAGCGCGACCGTCCCCGCAAACCCGTTGATCGAGGTCAGCGTGACGGCCTCCGTGTTGCCCGTGGTCGCGCCCGAGACAACGGTCAGCGACTGCGGCGTCGCGGCCACCGAGAACGACGCGACCGCCAACGAATTCACAACCAGCGAAACCACGTTCGAAGTCGATGCGCTGAAGTTTCCATCGCCGGAGTAGGCCGCCGTGACGGAGTACGTTCCGGCCACGGGAAACGTCAGCGCGGGAGCGGCCGCGATGCCCGTCGGGCCCAGCAAAACCGCAGCGCCGAGCGCGCTCCCATTGGAAGAAAACTGCACTGAGCCCGTGGGCGTTGAAGACGCGCTCGAAGAGGTCAGCGTTGCGGTCAACGTGACCGTTTGCGAAGTCGTGATCGGGTTGGCGCTGGCCGTCAACGCCAACGTCGTCGCGCTCACGGTCGCCGACGGAACTGCGGCCGCCAAAAAGTTCGTCACGTCCATCGAGCCCAGGCCCGTCGCCAAATCGTAGCCCGTCCCCACTGCGTACCCGGCCAGGCCGCCCGTCAGCGTCGTGCTTGAAGGCGTGCTGTTGTTGCACATCGAAGGCGTCGCGGTCGAGCAGTTGGTCACGCCGCTGGTCGCCACCGTCACATCGTGAAAGACGCCGTTCGCAGGCGTCGCCGCAAGCTTGTAAAACAGCGGATTCAGATTGCCCTGACGGCCCCCGAGTTTTTGGTCGAGCAGCGCGGCGATTCCCGCCATCGACGGCGAAGACGCCGATGTGCCGAAGATCACGAACTTAAACGTCCCGGCAGAGCAATCGTTGCCGAGGTCCAGCTGACAGATCAGGTATCCATCGTGAAAGGCCGCCGTGAACGACACGTCCGGGACGTCGCGCACGCCGTCCGCGGGCACGCCCGTTCCCGTCTGCCACGAAGGCTTGGGGAAGTTCGTCACGCCGCCGCCCGTGCCCGACGCCTGAAAGCTCGTCTTGCCCGCGCTGACGAACGTCGGCTCGTCCCACGCGCCTTCGGGAATGTACCCGGTGGCCGAAACTTTGTTCGCGGAGTTGCTGCCCCAGTATGAACCCGTGCCTTCCGCGAACTCCGTCCCGCCGACGCACGTCGCGTAGCTGCTGGCGCAAATCAAATTGGTCGCAAGCTCCTGGACTGCGGGAATCGTCGCCGACCCGGCATCGCAGCCCGCCGCCGCGTTGTCGCCCGACGCGACGAAAAAGCTGATGCCCTGCGCCGCGCCGGTTTTGAAATAGGAGTCGAAGGTCTGCGACAGCGCCAGCGAAGCGCCGCTATTGCACGCCCCGAAACTCATGTTCACGATGGGGTCGTTGAGCGTGCCCACCTCATATTGCAGCGCGCTGAAGATGTTCGTGAAACCGAGGTTGGCAAACACCAGAAGATCGACACCCGCTCCCGGCGCCGTGCCCAGGATGCGCTGCACGTCGAGCGTCGCTTCGCCTTCCGACGCGGAACTGATTCCCGGGTCGGCACTGCCGGGCAGCAAAATCTGATTCGGCTGCGCCACTGCGAGACCGAACACGCTGTTGAACCCCGTAATGTCCGCAGGCGCGATGCGCGAGTCGATCAGATTGACGACGCGATTCGCCGTGCCACTTCCATTGATGCCCGCGTTGAGCGTCGGGTCGATGTCGTAAATCGTGTTGAAGTCGCCGGGAGAAAGAAAATGACTTCCGGAGGCGGTCGTAAACAGCGGCTGTAGCCCATTCGCAGCTATTTCGGCGGTCGCGCTCTCGCTGGCCAACATCGCGTGCGACTGAATGTGCGCAACATGCTCCGAAAGTCCCGCAACGGTCTGGATCAAGCCCGCAAGCGCGACGGGGACGGCGGGTTCCATCGTCGGAGCATAACGCGCGGCGTTTTCGTGCGTAAAGTTGTGCAGCTTGGTCGAGAAGGCGTTTTCAACCACCGAAACCGGTCCGCTGAACGTGATAAAAGTTCCGCCCAGCGCGACATCGTCGACGCTAAGGCTCTGCGACTGTAGCCAGCCGGTCACGGCCGCAACATCGGCGGGGGCGATTCCATACTGTTGCGCGTTCTGTTGCGGGGTCAGCCACTGGTGGAAGCGCGGCGAGGCGGGATCCTGCTGGTCGGCGAGCAACTGATCGAACGCCGCCTGCACCGGCGGCGAGCGGGCCAGAACGAGGTGAAGATTTTCCAGGCGGCGGACAGGTGAGACCTGGCCGAGATCGTTGGCGGCGGTGGCCCAGGCCGGAACATGGCCTCGCAGCCGCTCCATTTGCCCCGGCTCCACTTGCGCCGAAACCCTCGCGCCCGCCGCGACCGCCTTCGCCGATTGCCCCTCAGACGCTGCACTGAACCCTGTCGCACCCAGCATCGCAAGCGATACCGCCAAAATCGATCGAAACAAGTGCATACCGGGGGGCCTCTTCCCTTTAATGAGACGTGCTTATGTGCCCTTTCCGTACATCGGCAAACCCGGCGAGAAAGTTCTACAACATAAGTGGGTCCTCGGGAACATGGCCCGTGCAACACCCACGATTAGAGCATTTCTCGATATGGTGTAGACCGACGTTCAGGTGCTAAACCCGCTTTTCGGAGGGAGCATGGGCCTTCAGGCCCCTGAATTCGGCTCCAAAACTAGCGGGCTTCAGCCCCGGAGGATATGCCCCGGACTCGTGCAGAGACTCCCCGCGCGACCACGCTTCAAGTCCCGCACCTTATGATGGACATACGAGGTAACAATGGCACTGACCGAATCCAGAATGGTGGAGTTGGGAACCGAAGCGCCCGCCTTTGAGTTGATGGACGTCATCTCAGGCAAAGTGATCGGGCGCGACGACCTAAGTGCGCTAGCCTGGGACGACGACCTTTCCGACGCGGCCAACAGATCCACCCAGGGCGGGCCCAAGCGCAAGCACGGTCTGCTGGTCATGTTCGTCTGCGCGCATTGCCCCTATGTGGTCCACGTCGAGCAGGAGCTGGGCCGCATCGGCCGCGACTACTTCGGCGCGAACGGCCCGATCGCCATCGCGGCCATCCAGCCCAACGACATCGCCGCGCACCCCGATGACGGCCCCGACGGAATGCGCGCACAGGCCAAACGGTCAGGCTGGAACTTCCCTTACCTGCTGGACGAGTTGCAGGAAGTTGCCCGCGCCTACGACGCCGCCTGCACGCCAGACTTCTTCCTGTTCGACGCCGAAATGAAGCTCGTCTACCGCGGCCAACTGGACGACAGTCGGCCCCGGCGCGGGGACGAGTCTGGCGACTCCACGCCCGTCACGGGCAAGGACCTCCGCGCGGCGCTCGATGCGGTCATCGCGGGCAAGCGCCCGGACCCGAACCAACGCTACGGCGTCGGCTGCAGCATCAAGTGGAGAAACCACAGCGAGGCGCGAGCCTGATGGATCCAACGCTTGAAAATCTGAAAGCCGGCGTGCGTCGTTTTCGCTCCGAAGTTTATCCGGACCGCGCTGAGATTTACGCTCGCGCCGTCACCGAAACGCAGCGTCCCCACACCCTCTTCGTCGCCTGCGCAGACGCCCGCGTCGACCCCATCGAACTCACGCAATCGGCGCCGGGCGAGGTCTTCGTGCTGCGCAACATCGGCAACATGGTGCCCGCATACGGAGAGATGCTGGGCGGAAACAGCGCGGTCATCGAGTTCGCGGTCAGCAGCCTGAAGGTGCAGCATATCGTCATCTGCGGCCATACCGACTGCGGCGCGATGAAAGCTCTGCTGCGACCAGAATCCGTCAAGGCCATGCCCACCGTCACACGATGGCTGACGAACGCGCACGCGGCCCTTACGGTCGCGGAAACGCTCCACAAAAAAGTCGCCCAGCAGCGTGAGTTGATCGCCACGCTGACCGAGCAAAACGTGCTTCTCCAGTTGCAGCACTTGAAGACGCACCCCTCGGTAGCCGGAGCAATGGCGATGGGCGAGCTCACCGTCTCCGGCTGGGTCTACGACATAGGCCACGGCCAGGTGTCGATCGCCGAAAACGGCCAGCGGGTGTTTACTCCACTGGCGTAGGAAGAGTGAAGCGAGAAGAGTGAAGAGTGAAGAGTGAAGAGTGAAGAAAGCTCGCTGTTGCTTTTCTTTCTATCATTCCCGCAGGGAATCTGCTGTTGCTGTTGCCGTTGCTTTTCTTTCTGTCATTCCCGTTAGGGAATCTG
>JALYTE010000305.1 GCA_030854435.1 Acidobacteriota bacterium
GTTCAGCCGCGGGCTTGAAGCTGCTCGAAGCGTCGGCTGGTGCGGGCGACTCGTGGGGCGAAGTTGGACTGGGCGATGAGTTGCGTTCCGGCCGCGCGGGGCAAACGGACAAGCCTGCGGCGCTGAAACTTTATCAAGCGGCTGCGGCGCAAGGCAATCGGGCAGCGCTGTATCGGATGGGATCGATGTATCAGAATGGCGAGGTCGTGGTCCAGGACTATCGCATGGCCGGCCACTACTATCAAATAGCGGCGCAGCAGGATTACGCGCCGGCGGAAAGCTCGCTGGCGGCCCTGTACGACCTCGGCCTGGGTGTCGGCACCGACAAGCTCCATGCGTATTTCTGGGCGACCCTGGCCAGTCGCCAAGGCGATGCGACAGGAGGTGCGCGAGCACTTGCGCTTTCGCAGCAACTGAGTGCAGCGGAGATGGCGGAAGCGCAAACGCATCTTGCGGATTTTATGGCCCGGAATGGCAGTCCGACGATAAGTCCTCAATAGGCGTCGATAAGCTACGTGCGCGCAGCGATCAGCTTCCGGTAGAGCGCAATGGTCTGGCCCGCAATCGCGGTCCAGGAGAAGTTTTGCTCGACGCGCTTTCGCCCGGCTTCGCCCATGCGCTTCGCCTGCACAGGGTCTTGCAGCAGCACTGTGATTTTTGTGGCGAGGTCTTTTGAGAACTTCTGTGGGTCGTCGGGAAAGGTCGTTTCTGGGTCGGAGGTGAAGGGAACCAGGTGGCCCGTCTCGCCCTCGATCACCACCTCCAGAATCCCGCCGGTCGCCGACGCCACCACTGGCGCGCGGCAGGCCATGGCCTCCAGGTTGATGATGCCGAACGGCTCATACACGCTCGGGCAGCAGAACACCGCGCAGTGCGAGTAAAGCTGAATGGCCTCTTCGCGGGTCACCATCTGCTCGATCCAGACGATGTTATGCCCGACGCCGAGCGGGTCGCCCGTGGCGATCGCATGGCCCTCAGGCGCGATCCCCGGAGGCGTATGGACCTCGACTGCCGCGTGCTGGCTGAGCGGCGTCTGCTTGCGAACGGCCTCGACCTTGGCGCGCATTTCGGCGGCAATCTCCGGCGTGTCTGGAGCCCCCGCGCACAGCACCACCTGCGTCCCCGGAGGCAGGTGCGGAATCGCGTCGACCAGATGCGTGACGCCCTTCTGGCGCGTGATGCGCCCGACGAAGAGCACGTAGGGCCGCGTCGTATCGACGCCGTACTTGGTCAGCGCGGAGGTGTCGGGCGTCCACTGGTACTGCTCGAGGTCGATGCCGTTGTAGATGACGTGAATGCGCTCGGCGTTTACTTCGGGATAGGCGCGCAGGATGTCCGCCTTGGTCCCGTTCGACACGGCGACGATCGCGTCGGCGTCCAGAAGGGCGACACGCTCCATCCACGAACTGAGCGCGTAGCCCGTTCCCAGTTGCTCGGCCTTCCATGCGCGCAGCGGCTCCAGCGAATGCGTCGTCAACACGAACGGAATGCCGTACAGCTTCTTGGCCAGAAAGCCCGCCATCGCCACATACCAAGTGTGCGTGTGGATGATGTCGAGCTTGTCCAAATGCAGTTGCTGGAGCAGGTCAAGCGACAGCGCCTCCAGCGCGCCCTTGAACTTGGCCTGCGTGCCGTGCGAAATCTGCCCCCACGGATTTTGGAAGATGACCTTCAGGTTGGGGTTCTTCGGCGCGGCGTGGTCGGCGAGCGATTCATGTTCCGGCACGTCGCCCCAGGCATGGACTTCGACTTCGATCTTTTTGGCCAGTTCCTGCGACAGGTACTCGACGTGTACCCCCGCGCCGCCATAGACATACGGCGGATACTCCCGCGTCATCAAGCCAACCCGCATCGCATTGCTCCTCGCGCCATTCTAACCGGTCACCCGAATTACTGGGCACCCGGCCCGCTCGTCGCAAAAGCGCGATGAATGGGGCACCCCCGCGGGGCCGCCCATGTAGACTCGAAGATGCAGGCGGCCGGGCGATCGCTGCTGCGCGGGCCGTGAGGCGTTGCGCAGGGGAGGAAAGTCCGAACTCCGCAGGGCAGTGTGCCGGATAACGTCCGGGGCCCGCTTCTTAAAGAGCGGGTACGGCCAGTGCAACAGAAAGCAAACCGCCTCAGGCTGAGGAGCGACTCGCGCAAGCGGCGTTCCTGCAAACGGCTTGAGGTAAGGGTGAAAGGGTGGGGTAAGAGCCCACCGCGTTGTTAGCAATAACAACGGCATGGTAAACCCCACACGGAGCAAGACCAAATAGGCAGGGAAATCGCCGCTCCTCTTCAGGCGGCGATTGCGTGACGGCCCGTCGCGCCCAGGCGAAGAGAGTTCGCAAGAGCTTGCCGGAACCTGCGGGTAGGTTGCTGGAGCGCGTCAGCAATGACGCGCCTAGAGGAATGATCGCTTAGAACAGAATTCGGCTTACGGGCCGCCTGCGAAATTCAGGGAACAGGGAACAGGCCTCTTTGACAAAAGTCGAAGGGGCCTTTCCTGGGTGTGTGGATCGCAGCCCTGCGAGCGCTTGTGTTGAGGGCGGTGGTGGGTTATTCTTTGGCGTGTCCCATAAAACCTTTTGAAACAAATCGAAAAGATTCGGCGGCCCCGTGTGCGTTCGGTGCCTTTCGTCGAATCCTTTCGTCGTTGCAAGGCCCGCTTCACCCCCCCATTTGGGGGATTGCCGGTTCCAAACGCGCAACCTAATCTCCTCCTATGATTTCTTAAAATATTTTGTTGTGGGCCTCTTTTAGACTTTTCCATTGCTGTGTATTGCATTTCATTCGATCGAAGCCATTCCCATTGCCACGGAGCCTCACAATGTCTGTTTGCTTTCCGAAGATGCTGCCTGTCGCCGCGGTCCTCGCTTCCTGCCTTTTTTCCCTCTCTTTTGCGCATGCGCAGCAATCGCCGCTTCAAGTGACCCATGTGCCGGAGCTGGTCCGCAGCGGCAATGCCGCTCCCGTAGCCGCGTTGGACGATACACGGCATCTGCAACTCGCGCTGAGCCTTCCCCTGCGCAACGAGGCCGCGCTGGATGCGCTGCTGCAACAAATGTACGATCCGCAAAGTCCTAACTTCCACCACTATTTAAGTTCGCAGGAGTTTACCGAGCGCTTCTCGCCGAGCCAAGCAGAGTATGACGCCGTCGTTCAATGGGCGCAGTCGAAGGGCCTGCAGGTGACCGCGACAACGCCGAACCGGCATGTCATCGACGTGGATGGTACGGTCGCGAACATTGCGCGCGCGTTCAACGTCGGACTGAATACCTACCAGGACAACGCGACCGGCCGCCAGTTCCATGCGCCGGACCGCGAACCCACCAGCGATTCGCCCGTGCCGCTGCTGGCCGTTTCAGGGCTGGACAATGCGCTGCCGCCGCATTCGCATTACAGCAAGGGCAGCGCAACCATCCAGTCGTCGGGGTCGACGCAGAGCACGAATCCGGTGGCGAACATCGTGGGTTCCGGTCCCGGCAACACGTATCTGCCCAGCGACATGCGCAAGGCGTACTACGGGTCCGGGCCGCTGACCGGCGCGGGGCAGACGGTCGCCATCTTCTCGTTCGACGGCTACATCGCAAACGATCTGAACGTCTATTACGCGAGCACGGGCATGGCGGCGAGTGTGCCTGTACACAACGTGCTGGTTGCGGGCTACAACGGGGCTTGCTTCGGCTTCAACCCGAACGGCTCGATCAACCCCAACACCTGCGACGATGGTGAACAGATATTGGATATCGTCAACGTGATTGGCATGGCGCCGGGGTTGACGCAGGTGCTGTTCTACGAAAGCAACAGCGCGCAAAACGCCCTGAACCAGATGGCCACCGACAATATCGCGAAGGTCATCAGCAGCTCGTGGGGTGGCGGCGACTTCAGCACGGCCTCGACCCCGATCTTCAAACAATTCCAAGCGCAGGGTCAGAGCTATTTGAACGCGAGCGGAGACTCGGGCCAGTTCAACATTTCGACCTGGTTTCCTCCGGCGACGGACGCCGAAATCACGCAGGTGGGCGGCACCGATTTGACCACGACCGGCGCGGGCGGGCCGTGGGCGTCCGAAGTAGCGTGGCCGAATAGCGGCGGCGGGCCCTACGTCGGCACGGCGGTTCCGAGCTATCAGTTGCTACCCCGGGTCATCACCTCGCTGAATAAAGGATCGACGACCCTGCGCAACTCGCCGGACGTGGCGGCCGAGGCGAACTTCGACAACACTACGGTCATCAACGGCCGCTTCGTGGGCGGTTTTGGCGGAACGAGCTTCGCGGCCCCGCGCTGGGCGGGCCTGATCGCGCTGGCCAACCAGCAGGCGATCGCCAATGGCAACACGACGCTCGGGTTCCTCAATCCGCTGATCTACAACATCGGCCTGGGGTCGAGCTATGCGGCCGACTTCCACGACATTACCACCGGCATTAACAGGCCGACCTCCGGGCCCGGCGTGGGCTACAACGCGGTTGCCGGATACGACCTCGTGACGGGCTGGGGCAGTCCCAATGGGCCTGCGCTGATTGCGACGCTGGCGGGAACGGTCTCTGCACCGGACTATGGGTTGTCTGCCTCGTTCAGCAGCTTGAGCGTCGTTCAAAACGCGAGCGGCAACAGCACGATTACGGTGACGCAGATCGGCGGATTCACGGGATCGGTGGCGCTCGTGGCCAGCGGCTTGCCTTCTGGCGTTACGGCGTCCTTCAGCCCATCGAGCACAACGAACACAAGCACGCTGACGCTGACCGCCGCTACTGGGGCAACGGTTGGCACGGCGACGGTGACGATCATGGGAGTTTCGGGGAGCTTGGCGCATACCGCGACGGTCGCTCTGACGGTAACGTCCGCGCCGACTCCGAATTATTCGCTTTCGGCTTCGCCCAGCAGCTTGAGCGTTGCGCAGAGCGCGGGTGGAAGCAGCACGATCAAGGTGATACCGACAGGCGGCTTCACCGGGGCGGTGAGCCTGACGGCGAGCGGCCTTCCGGCCGGAGTCACAGCCTCGTTCAGCCCGGCGAGCACCACCAGCACCAGCACGCTGACGCTCACGGCATCCAGCACGGCGACGCTGGGCACGGCGACGGTGACGGTCACCGGAACGTCGGGCAGCCTGACGCATACTGCGACGATCGCGCTGACGATCACAGCCGCCGGAGGTTCGCCGTCGCAATTGCTGGGCAACCCCGGGTTTGAAAGCGGGCTGGCCGCCCCATGGGGGATTTCGGCAGGCGTTCTGTGCAGCAACAGTACCTGCCCTGGCGAAACGGCCCACGCTGGCAACTGGTTCGTGCGGCTGGACGGCCGAGGCACGACGCATACCGATACGGTCCAGCAGAAGGTCGCGGTTCCTGCGGGCAAGACCTCTGCAACGCTGAGCTTCTTTTTGCACATCGATACCGTCGAGACAACGACCACGGCGGTACACGATACGTTGACGCTGTATTTGACCAACTCCGCCGGAACGATTCTGACGACGCTGGCCCGGTACACGAACCTGAACGCGGCAGCGGGGTACACGCAACAGAGCTTCAACCTGACGCCTTACATCGGCCAAACCGTCAACGTGAAGTTTGTGGGCTCGGAGAACGCGTCGCTGGCGACTTCGTTCGTTCTCGACGACGTGACCCTCAACGTTCAGTAAGTTTCCTCTAACACCGGAAGGGCCGCATTTTTTGCGGCCCTTCCGCTTTTGATCTGTGGAAAATCGTGCGGAAACGGGAGTAGAATCCGCGCATGACTTGCTATCGGTTCCGTCCTCTCTCCGTGCTCGCGTTGTTTGCTTCGGCCCTCGCTTTCACCGGCTGCGGTATTGGCCCTGCGGCAACGAACTCGGTGGGGACCCTGCAGATGCACGGCAGCATCTTTGGCGGGCAGCAGCCCGTTTCGGGGGCGGGCATCAAGCTCTACGCCGCCGGAAAGACCGGCAACGGCTCGTCCGCAACATCGTTGCTGGGGACGCCTGTTACCAGCGATGCGAATGGGAATTTCACGATCACGGGCGACTATACCTGCGTGAACGCGAACGACCAGGTCTACCTTTCCGCGACCGGCGGCAATCCGGGCCTGGCTCCGGGAACCAACAACGCCGCGCTGGTGATGGTGAGCGCGTTGGGCCGCTGCGCCAACTTGCCGACGACGCCGTTCGTGAGCATCAACGAGCAGACGACCGCGGCGGCGTCGTGGGCGCTGGCGCCGTTCATCAACTCCGCGCCCAATGTGGGTGCGACGCCGACCAATGCCGCTGGCCTCGCCAACGGCTTCTTGAACGCCGCCCTGATCGTCGACCCGACCAGTGGGCTAGTGCCCGCGCTGGCGCCCAATCTGACGGTCGAAAGCGGAAAGATCGCCGCGCTGGCGAACTCGATCGCGAGCTGCGTGAACTCCGATGGCGGAGCGGGCTGTTCGCCGTTGTTCAGCGCGGCGACGCCGAGCGGCGGCAGCGCGCCGACGAACACGCTTCAGGCCGCGCTCAATATTGTCAGGAACCCGGCCAACAATGTGGCCGCGGTATTCAACGCGGGAAGTTCATTCCCGCCGTTTGCGAGCACGCTCACGAGCGCACCGAACGATTGGACGTTGAGCCTGACCGTCACCGGCGGCGGCCTCGACTCGCCGACGGCAATGGGCCTCGACGC
>JALYTE010000343.1 GCA_030854435.1 Acidobacteriota bacterium
CGACCGGCAGTGAACCGAAGAAAAGTCGCGAGCGCTCACGAAGGCTGGCCGTCGCGTTCTCGATCGCGGACGAGCTTGCGCCCTTCGCGCGCAACATCGACTCCGTATCGCGGGCGAGTTCGTCGAAACGCGAGTTGGTCAACGCAACGCCGAAGTAATTGCTCGCAATGTCTTCCAGTTCGTGGGCCTCGTCGAAAATGACCGCTGCCGCTTCCGGCAGGATGCCCGCGTCGGGCGCACCCGCCGCTTGCAGCTTGATCGCCAGGTCGGCGAAAAAGAGATGGTGGTTCACGATGACGATGTCCGACTCCAGCGCCTTGCGCCGCATTCCGGTGATGAAGCACGGCTCCCAGTTGGGGCACGTCTGGCCCAGACAGACTTCAGAACGCGCATCGAGTTTATGCCACAGCGGCGAGTGTTCGGGAAGCGCGTCCACCTCGGCGCGATCGCCTGTTTCCGTGGCGCGCTCCCATTGCAGGATGGCGTTGAACTGCGACACTTCTTCGAGGCCGTTGAGCAGCGGGGCATCGCGCAACGCGTACAGTTTCTGGCGGCAAACGTAATTAGCGCGGCCCTTCATATAGCAAACGCGCAGCGGGCCGAGAATGCTTTCGAGAAACGGAACGTCCTTGAAGAAGAGTTGCTCTTGCAAATTCTTGGTCCCGGTGGAAATGATAATTCGCTGTTGCTGCTCGCGGGCGCGGCGCAGCGCGGGCAGCAGGTAGGCCAGCGTTTTCCCCGTGCCGGTGCCGGCTTCGACGATCAGGTGGCGCTTGTCCGCAAAGGCCTGCTCGATGGCTTTGGCCATCAGGTATTGCCCCGGGCGGTGCTCGAATTGCAGCGACGATTTCGCCAGCAGGCCGCCGGGGTGGAAGAAGTCGTGCAGCGTTGGGAGCTTCTGCTCGGTGTGCTGCTCGGGATGAAGGGAGACGACGGGCATCGGCTGTGTTGCTGTGTCGATGATAGCCGCCGTTTGTTCGCCGTGCCTCTGCGCAGGAAGACGAACGACGATGAACACAGAGGGCGTGGACCTTCGCGGGTTCCTATAATGGGGAGTGGCGCTGTGTGCGCGGGAGAAAACGGCGAATGGCACCGAAGCGCGATCAGAAGAAACGGCTTGGCAAGAAGCACCGACAGGCGAGTACACGGCCCAAGATGGGCCGGAGTGCACCGCGAAGCACAGCCGTAACAGGCGCTGTTTCGCCCAAGAAACGCAAAGAGCTTGCGACGAAGAAAGCGGCCGTCGCGAAGGCGAAGTTGACGCCGACACGCAGCCCAGAGAATGAGCGACGGAGGACAATTTCAGGCGATGCCACCGCAGCCAGCGTCGCTCCGAAGAAAAAGAAAGAAACGCTGCGGTATGCGAAGGAAGACAACTCGGTCCGCCGAGGGTCGCATATTGTCGGTGCGCCGCAGTATCGCGATGACGGCGAAGCGGCAGAACGCGAACAGTGGCGCGAGGCCGAATCGCTCGCGGAGCGGCTGACGCTGGCCACGACCGGCGCGGGCAGCGCACAGGCGGCGATGGCCCTGGTGGCGATTTGTGGCCGACCGAACGTGGGAAAGAGCACGCTGTTCAACCGCCTCACCGGGACGCGGAGGTCCATAGTCGGCGATGAGCCGGGCATCACGCGCGACCGCATCTACGGCGAAGTCGAGTGGAACGGACGAACGGTGCGGCTGGTCGATACTGGCGGCGTTGTGCCGGACGATGAAGCTTTGATCCCAGCGGAGATCTTTCGTCAGGCGCGCGTCGCGCTCGAAGAAGCCGATGCGACGGTGATGGTCGTCGACGGGCGCTCTGAGTTGGCGGCTCCCGACATGGAGTTGGCACGGCTTCTGATGCGCGGCGGCAAGCCCGTATTCCTCGCCGTGAACAAGATCGACGCGCCGGAGCTGGCCGCGGCGGCGGAAAACTTCCGCAGGTTGGGATTCAGAAACGTCGCGGCAGTTTCTGCCGAGCATGGATCGGGCATTGGCGACCTTTTGGATGAGGTTTGGGCGGTGTTGCCGGAGGAAGGTCATACGCAGCAAGACCTGCGCGCAGAGTTCGTTCACGATGAGCCTGTCGAGGCGATGGACGGGATCGAGGATGATGAGCTTGAAGACATGGACGGCGGCGACGATACGCTTGCGCCGCCTCCGGAGCCTCCCGTCGAAGGTGTGCCGGAGCGCCGCTTGCGGTCGCACGGCGAGCATGTGTTGCGCGAGACCAAGGTCGCCATCATCGGGCGTCCGAACGTCGGTAAAAGCACGCTGCTGAATGCGCTCACCAAAAGTGACCGCGCCATCGTTTCGCCGATTGCCGGGACGACTCGCGACGCAGTGGACGAAGTTGTCGAGCGCGACGGACACAGCTTTCGCTTCATCGATACAGCCGGCATCCGGCGCAAGGGCAAGACCAAATTGCTCGCCGAGAAACTTAGCGTCATCATGAGCCGCAAGCATCTTGAAGCCGCGGACGTTGCGCTACTGGTGATCGATGCGGGCGAAGGTATCGCAGCGGCAGACGCCAACATCGGCGGCTACGCGCACGAAAGTGGGCGCAGCGTCATCATCGTCGTCAACAAGTGGGACCTGATGACCAAAGTCGGGCCGGATGGAATGCGGCTCTTCGACGGCAAGCCCCCCGCCGACAAAAAGATTTACGAGCAGCAGGTGCGCGATTCGCTGAAGTACCTCGACTATGCACCGCTGGTGTTTGTGACCGCATCGGAAGACAAAGGCATGGACGCGCTCTTCAAGAAGGTCGAGCTCGTTTCGCGCGAGCGCCGCAAGCGCGTCACGACCGGTCAGATGAACCGCTTCCTGGACAAGATCGACTTCCAGCGCGCCAGCGTCCCGATGAACAAACGCGTCCGAATTTATTACATGACGCAGGCCGCCGTCGCACCCCCCACCTTCGTCCTGTTCACCGACCGCGACGTGAAACTACACTTCAGCTACGAGCGTTTCCTGGCCAACGAGATTCGCGACAGCTTTAAATTCATCGGCTCTCCCATCTGGTTCAAGGTGAAGGCGCGGAACAAAAAGAAGAAGGAATAGAGGGATTTAAGCGGTGGCTTGGCCCGTTCCTTGATCGAGCGGAGTGGGCTTTTGCAACCAGTCGGTCCACGCTTCCAGGCCGCGTTCGCACTGCATACGATGGCGTTCTTTCTTGTCGCGAATTTTCTTGCGAAGCTCTTCTTCAAGCGGCGGCAGCAGGTCGAACGTGATGTTCGCGGGGACAAACTTTTTAGCGTCTGCATGGGTGATGTAGTGCATCAACGATCCGTTCGCGCTGGGACGCGGGGCGGGCCCGGGCTGATCGCCGCGCGCTAGCGTCGCAGCATATCTTCCGGCGAGCAGCCCGGAGGCAATCGACTCCGTATAACCTTCGACGCCCGACAGTTGCCCCGCAATCAAAATGCTCGGATGCGCCCGCAGTTGCAGGGTTTCCGTGAGCAGCGTCGGCGCATGGATATAGGTGTTGCGATGGATCTGCCCATAGCGCAGAAAGGTCGCGTTCTCCAGGCCGGGAATCAGGCGAAGCACTTTCTTCTGCTCGGAAAATTTGAGGTGGTTCTGGAACCCGACGAGGTTGTAACTGTCGACGCGCAGGTTTTCCTGTCGGAGCTGAACTGCCGCGTAAGGCCACCGCCCCGTGCGTGGATTCGTGAGTCCCGCGGGCTTCATCGGCCCGAAGCGCAGGGTGTCGCGCCCCCGCCGCGCAATCTCTTCGATGGGCAAACAGCCTTCAAAGTATTGCAGCCCCGCAGCTGCGGGTGCCCCATCTTCGGCGACAGCTTGATTGTCGCCTAAGGGGGACCCGGCAGCGGGGATTCGTTCCCACAATTTCGGCGCCACTTTTTCGGCCACGATGAGCGCGTCGAGAAACGTGTCGTACTCCTCTTTAGTGAACGGGCAATTAATGTAGTCGGCCGTGCCCTTGTCCCAACGAGCGGCGAAGTACACCTTGTCCATGTCGATGCTGGAGGCGTCGACAATGGGAGAGATCGAATCGTAGAAGGCAAGATGTTCGGCGCCCGTTAGGCGTTGCAATTCCGCGGCCAGGGCGGGTGAAGTGAGCGGTCCGCTCGCAAGAATGGTGATCGTCTCGGGATCGTTCTCGTCGAGGCGCGTCACTTCTTCGCGCACCACCGCAATGCGCGGATGCGCGGCAATGAGTTCGGCGACCCGTGCGGAGAAGAGAACGCGGTCCACCGCGAGCGCGTGACCCGCAGGAACCGCACACGCATCGGCGGCCCTCAGCAGGAAGCAGTTGGCGCGCCGCATCTCCTGTTTCAGCAACCACGGCGCGGTGTTTTCGGACTCGGATTTGAGCGAGTTGGAACACACCAGTTCCGCGAAGTCCGCCGTTTGATGCGCTTCGGTGGAGCGCGTGGGGCGCATCTCAAAAAGGGTGACATCGCAACCGGCGCTGGCGGCCTGAAGCGCGGCTTCGGGGCCAGCCAAGCCCCCGCCGATAATGTGGATTTTCTTCATCTGTCACTAGGATACGTGCGCAAGAGATACTGAATGCAAAGGTCTATTGTGTCTATCGCCGAAAATCTCGATCGCGTCCGCAACCAAGTGTCGGACGCCTACGCGCGGGCGCACCGCAGGGCCGCGGAAGTCGCGATCATGGCCGTCTCGAAGGTGCATCCGGCGGAAGCAATTGTCGAAGCCTATGAAGCTGGCCAGCGCCTCTTCGGCGAAAACCGCGTGCAGGAGATGCAGACAAAATACCCACTCGTTGGCGGACTTGCGGGCATCGAGTTGCACCTCATCGGCCCCCTCCAAAACAACAAGACCGCCAAGGCCGCCGAAATTTTTCACGCCGTCGACACACTCGACTCGCTCAAAACCGCCGAGCGCCTGAACTCCGCGGCAGCCGTGCTCAACAAACTCTTGCCGGTGTTGATCGAAGTAAAGCTTTCGCCGGAGGAGTCCAAGCACGGCCTCGCTCCCACTGAACTTTCTTCTCTGCTCGAAGCGCTTGCGCCGCTGACACATATCGAAGCACGCGGCCTGATGACCGTGCCACCCTGGAGCGAGGACGCCGAAACGGCGCGACCCTACTTCCAGCAACTCCGCCGCTTGCGCGATGAGCACGTTGCTCGCTTCCCCAACCTGACGCAACTTTCGATGGGCATGTCGAACGACTTCCGCGTGGCCATCGAAGAAGGCTCGACCACCGTCCGCATCGGAACGGCAATCTTTGGCAAGCGCATCTATGCCTGATTCTCGCCGTTCTCTTCACTCTTCACTCTTTACTCTTCGCTCTGCTCTTTACGCCGTGACCGGCTCCAACACCTGAGCGAACCGCTTCTCCGTCCGCGCCTTGTACGCGCCCTTGTGGAACGCATAGCCGGCAATCAGCGGGAACGCGATCGTCGCCTCGGCAAACACCATCTGCTCGTAAGTCAGATCGACCTTGCCCCACGAACTGGCTTCCTTCAGCGTCGAGCCCGACAGCGCGCCATCGCGCGAATCCGCCACCGTAATCTGGATCGCATACTTGTGCATCGACGCCTCGACGCCGAGAATGTCCGCGGCCACCACGATGTCCTGCGCAAAGTTTTTCGGAACACCGCCGCCAATCATCAGCAATCCGGTTGTGGGGTTGGCGATCTTCAACTGCGTGAGTTCGTAAAAATCCTTCGCCGAATCGATGGACACAACAGCCTTCCCACGCCGCGCGTGTTGGTGCGCCACCAGCCCAAAGCCCGCCGAGCAATCCGAGAACGCCGGGCAGAAAATCGGCACGTCCTTTTCGTAGCACGCCAGCACAATCG
>JALYTE010000362.1 GCA_030854435.1 Acidobacteriota bacterium
GCCATGGGCGCGATCGCCGAAAGCCGGGCGGCAAGCGTCGTCATCTGCGGGTAGTAGAAATCGGTGCCCGACATGTGAATCAACTCGGCGGCCTGGTCCTGAATCGCCTTCACCACCTCGGGATGGCAATGGCCCGTGGAAGTGACCGCGATGCCAGCGGTAAAGTCGAGGAACTCGTTGCCATCGACATCTTCGATGCGGCAGCCGCGCCCGCGCTTGACCACCAGAGGGTAGCTGCGGGTGTAGCTCGGCGACATCAGGCGGTCGTCTTCCGCGATGATTCGGGCGGCGTTCGGGCCGGGAATGGACGTTTCAAAACGCGGACGGACGGATTCATTTTTTTCATTGAGCACTGCGGTAGTCATAGCGGCCTCCTGCGGCGACGTGTTGACAGGATGGGTGTTCGCGCCTTTCGCGAAATAGAAAGACGGAAATCCCCGGCAAAAAATGCGGGGACAGCAACGGGCCAGTTGGGAAGGGTGTCTAGTCGCCGAACAGGCCGGGGCGCGTCAGGCTTGGAAGCGCGACCATGCGGCACGGAAGCGCATGTGTCGCGTCGCGGCGAGTCGTCGAGATGTGCGTCGCGCAAATGGAATGCATACACAGCCCCTGTTGCGAACGATATCGCACTGCGCGCACAACACGCAATAGGTAATGTCTGATGGATCCTCGGCATTGCCCTCAGCGGCTCAAGCCGTCTCGATTCGATTGCCTTTAGGGTGCGGCTGAAGCCGCACCCTGCCGTCAATCGGAGGGTTTCATAGCACTTACCACGCGCGCGACCAGCGCGGGCCGTTTTTGTCCCCCTCGCGAAGCCGCGCATTCACGCCTGCTCGGAGTTCGATCAACCGCCCAAACAGCCAGATCAAATCGGACAGCCGGTTCAGGTACGCGACGACCTCGGGCCTCACGCTGCCGCCATTCTCGATGAATCGAACGGCGTTGCGTTCGGCGCGGCGGCACACCGTGCGAGCGACCTCGAACGCCGCCGACTCGCGGTGAGCGCCGGGCAGCGACCAATCGCTCAATATCCCTTCGGTCGCCTCGATCCGATGCACCAGATCGGTGAGCATCGCAATGTCCGCCGCCGCGACAAACTCCGGCTGGCTGTCCTTCTCCGCCGGCGTGGACAACGCCGACCCCACGCGAAACAGCGTGCGCTGAATCTGCTCCGTCCACCCCGCGATCTCCTCGTCGCTGCAAATGCTGCGCGCAAAACCCAGCACGCTGTTGAGTTCGTCGACCGAGCCGTAGGCCTCCACGCGGAGATCGGCCTTGGAGACGCGAGCGCCCCCGACCAGCCCGGTCTGACCGCCATCACCGTGTGTGGTTGCGATGCTCATCACCAATCCCCCCTTCATCAGCATAGCCGCGATTCATTTCGTCACAAAAAAACGCAAATGTGACAACTTGATATCTCGTATGCGGTATATTCAAGTCCAAATCATTATGGACCGCGTGTTGACAATTTACTCATGCGGCGTGGCACTTGTTTCGCTCTGGAGGCAGTTTATGAAATTCCGTCTATCGCTCGTCGTCGCCCTGGCCCTTGCATTTTCCACGTTCCCCGCCTGGGCACAGTCCACCGCAACGCTCGCAGGAACCGTGACCGATTCGACCGGAGCGGTGGTGGCCGGCGCGCATGTGAACGTGCACTCGCTGGCCACCGGGGCCGATCGCGACATCGTCACGGATGGAGCCGGGCTCTACATCGCGCCTTCGCTGGAACCCGGCGATTACAAAGTTCAAACCACCGCGACGGGCTTCAGCGCCTATGTCGTCAACAAGGTCACGCTTAACGTGGACCAACATGTGACGGTGAACATGAGCCTCGCGGTCGCCTCGGCGGGCGAGACGGTGCAGGTGGAAAGCGCGGGTTCGCAAATCGAGACGCAGACCATCACCGTGGGACAGGTCATCGACCGCAATACCGTTCAAGAACTTCCGCTCAACGGGCGCCACTTCCTCGATCTCACCGTGCTTACGCCCGGCGGCGTCGTCGCGCCCACCTCAGGCAGTCTCACCGGCGCGAGCCGCGGCCTGGGTGCGAACTCCTTCATCACCGCCGGCAACCGCGAAGACTCGGTCAACTTTCAGATCAACGGCGTCAACCTCAACGACATCAGCCAGAACCAGATCACTTTTCAGCCTTCGATCAACACCACCTCGGAGTTCAAGATCGACAACTCGACGTTCAGCGCGGAGTATGGGCGCAGTTCGGGGTCGATCGTGAACGTGAGCACTCGCTCGGGCACCAACAAGTTACACGGCGAAGTGTTCGACTACTTCCGCAACGAAGCGCTTGACGCGCGCAACTACTTCAATCGCAATTTCAATCCCGCCACCGGAGCGGCGATCCCCGGGCTGCCCGGCAAAAAAGCGCCTCTCAAACGCAACAACTTCGGCGTCTCGGCCGGTGGCCCGATCTGGCGAGATCACACTTTCTTCTTTGGCAGCTACGAAGGTTTGCGCCAGCAACAGGGCATCCTCCAAAACAGCACGGTCCTCACGCCCACCCAGCAAGCGCAGATCGCAGCCAACGCGGCCAATGCCCCCGCCGCCGCCGCATTGGCCAAACTGATTCCCCTGCCCAACGTTGGAAACAACTATGTCGCCTTCACTCCCGGGCCCGTCAAGATCGATCAGTTTACAGGCGATGTCCTACAGCAATTCAGCCCCAAAGACTCCTTGCACGGCTTCTACGCCTTCCAGAGAGACGTGCGCACCGAACCCAATCTTCAGGGCGACACGATTCCCGGTTTCGGCGACCACCGCGCCGCGCACCGCCAAGTGCTGACTTTCAACGAAACGCACATCTTCAGCCCCACTTTCGTCAATGAAGCGCGGCTTGGCTTCAATCGCATTTCGATCAGCTTCAACCCGGCCACTTTGATAGATCCATCGACCGTCGGCATCGGCGACGGCTTCACCGGGCCCGTCGGCATACCCCAAATCACGCTTTCCGACATCGGTCTCACCTTCGGCGGTCCGGCCGGCTTCCCGCAAGGGCGCAGCGACACGCTGGGCGTCTTCTCCGATACGGCAACCAAGTTGGCCGGACGCCACACCCTCAAATTCGGCGGCGAGTTCCGCCGCTACCTGGTCGCCTCGTTCAATAGGAATATCGGCTCGCTGACCTATGTGAGCACTGCCAACAACTTCGAGCAGGACACCGCCACGGTCTTCAGCGCCCAGCCGTCCAACGTTTCCAGCCGCGTCTATGCCGATGCGGTCGGCGTCTTCGTGCAGGACAACTTCAAACTCAACCCCCGCCTCACTCTCGAGGGCGGCCTCCGCTTCGAATGGAACGGGACCCCGGTCGAGGGCGCGAACCGCTTCATCCTCTTCAACCCTGCGGCCGTGACCCTTACTCGCTTGGGCACCAATGGCCTCGGGGCCAACGCCGCCTACAACCAAAATTACAACGTCGAGCCTCGGCTGGGCTTCGCCTACGACGTCTTCGGGACCGGCAATAGCGTGGTTCGCGGCGGTTACGGCTATCTGGTCGACCAGCCGGTCTCCGGCTCCGATTCCGGGCTGGCGGGCAATCCTCCCAACAGCGGTGCCGTCTCCTACAACGGAGTCGCTATCCCAGTCGCGAACATTTTCAAATCGGCGGCAGCTTCCGGTTTCGCCATCAATTCCGTGAATCCCAACCTCAGAAACGGATACATTCAGAGCTACAACCTCAACCTCCAGCAAGCGATCCATGGAGGCATCGTCGCCTCGCTCGGTTACTTCGGTTCGGTCGGACGCCATCTTCGCAATCAAACCAACATCAATCAGGCCAGCGGGCCGCTCGGGTCGCCGCATCCGTTCACCAACCTCGCCGCCAACAGCCCCGTTCTTCCTCGGCTTCCCATCGCCTCCAACATCAGCGAAGTCAACAGCATCGGCGTCTCCAGTTACAACGCGATGTGGGCCGTGCTCAGCAAGAGCCTCGGCCATGGATTCTACGTCAACATGAACTACGAGTGGTCGAAGTCCCTGGACATCAACTCGCTGGGATCGCAGGGCGGCCTTACGTTGCAAGATAGCAACAATCCCGCCGGCAACTACGGACGCTCCGACTTCGATACCCGCAACCACTACGCTGGAACCGCCATCTATACGCTGCCCTTCAAGCGCAACCGTCTGGTTTCCGGCTATGAGATTTCGTCCATTGTTCAGTACCAGACGGGAAATCCAGTCAACATCACTGCGGGCAGCTCAAGTTTCAACGGCCTGACGGGCGTTGTGCGTCCCAGCCAAATAGGGCCTATCGTCCAACAAAAGTCGCAAGGCCCTATCGCCAACGTCACTTACTTGCTGCCCTCAAACGTCTGCCCCATCGGCCCGACGCTGGCTGTGCCCGCTGGATGCAGCCTTCAGATTCAGGGGACTCGGGCCACCTCAACTTCGCCCATCGTCTATACCGGCATCGGCAACATTCAGCGCAACGCCGGAACCGGTCCTGGATTCGCCGACTTCGATCTCTCCGCACAAAAGGACACCAGGATATTCGAGGGTCTCTCGTTCAAGCTGCGCGTGGACGCCTTCGACATCCTGAACCATCCCAACTTCGGCCAGCCCTCGGGGAATACACAATCTGCAACGTTCGGTCAGATATCGTCAACCCGCTTCGCCACCAGCGACGGCGGTTCGTCGCGGCAGCTTCAACTCAGCGGCAAGTTTGTGTTCTAGCATTCGCCCGCATCAGGTGCGTTCCGCCGACCAATAGTCGGCGGAACGCATAACTTCCTTTCGGCGCAACTTTTCGTGCGCCGTTCACGTCACAGATGGGGCAGCGCTCCGGCCTCGGGGCCATGTTGTAGAATTTCGGCGTACACGAACAACCTATGGCGACACTCCCCAAGGTCCTCCGGGCCCCGAACCTGACCGAGCTGGCTTACCTGAGCGTCAAGCAGCACCTGCTGAGCGGCGAGCTTGGAGAGGGCGCGCGGCTGACCGAAGAAGCGCTGTCGTCGCAACTTGGGATCAGCAAGTCCCCGGTGCGCGAGGCCTTGACGCGCCTGGAAAGCGAAGGCCTGGTCATTATCGAGGCTCGGCGCGGCGCGTTTGTGCGCAAGTTTTCCGTGCGCGAAACCCGCGAACTCTACGACGTTCGCCAGTTGCTGGAAGTCCATGCCGTGGGCATCGCGGCCATTTCGCCGCCAATGCTGGAAGAGTTGGCGGAGAGCATCGACCGCACCCGTTACCACCTCGCGCAGGGCGACATGGTCGCGCATGTCGAAGAAGATATGCGCTTCCACGGCATCATAGTCGCGGCGACGGACAACGACGAACTCTGCCGGATGCTCGAAAATATCCAGCAGAAAAGCCTGCTGTCGCGAACCAAGACCTTTCACCTCTCGGCCTCCACGGCCCCGGTCAGCCACCAGAAAATCTATTGCGCGCTGAAATTGGGCGACCGCGCGGCCGCGAAGCTCGCCATGGGCGAACACATTGCGTTCGTCCGCGACGCCCTGCTCCAATCGCTGCAAAGCCATAGCGTTGCCGTACCCGAAGAGTTGGAAGCTGCCACAATTTGAACTCTAGCGCCTGCGGTTGCGGCGGCTCTTGCCTTTCTTTCTGCCATTCCCGAAGGGAACCTGCGGTTGCCACTGCCCGCCAATCTCCGATTATTTTGTTGTCAAGCCCCCGCATGTGCAAACCCTTCCCCGAGAGCCACAAAACAAAGGACTTCTTCTCGGGCAATATGCGAAATGTGGAGGGCGAGGGCGAGAGCGTGGGGTCAGCTCCCGTCGAATCCTAAGAGCTTGTTCACGATCTCTGTTTAGGCCCGTAGAAGCTGCGGGTCTCTCCACTCCGGCGCAAAAAACGCGCCCCGGTCGAAATGACGGAGTTTGGGGAAGGCCAAAAGAGATCGTGAACAGGTTCTCAGGCAACGAGATCGCCCGTCGAACTCTCTGATGGGCAAGCACTCCAACCGAACTGGCGTTCGTCCTACAAAAAAATGCAATCCAGTTTGCCGGGGCTATCGTCAATTCAATATGGGTTGGGGTACAATTTGACCCGGAATCCTTAAGGAGGATTTTCATACATGAAGAATTACACCAAGGCGTTTATGGTTGGCGCAGCCGTTACCGGGCTGATGGCCGGTGCAACTCCTACCCTGCATGCTTCGTCTGCCGCTAAGACGACCGTATCCGCAGGCCAACTCTCCGTCGACTCCGCTTTCGGCACCAAAGACAAGCATGCCTGTAAGGGCCAAAACAGCTGCAAGGGCAAGGGCGGCTGCAAGTCCAGCGACAACGGTTGCAAGGGCAAGAACAGCTGCAAGGGCAAGGGCGGCTGCGCGACCGATGGCAGCAAGATGCCGGCCTAATCAAACCCGGTTGAATGCGTCGATGGCGGAGCGCAACCAGGCTCCGCCATCGACTTTTTTTTGACCGGAGGAATGAACCCGACGGTGCCGCTCGCGAATTGGACTGGTTCCCGGCCCGTTTGCATGCGACCTTTCCAAGCGCTGGATCGTCTTATCTGAAGAGGACTCATGCCCGCAAATCGCTTCAACGGATTCACGGATTACGGGGTCGGCATCGGCCTGCGGATTCCCCACTACCAGCACATTCTGTCGCGCAAACCGGTGGTGGACTGGTTTGAAATCATCTCCGAAAACTATATGGTCGATGGCGGTCGTCCGCTGCGCATCCTGGACGAGATTCTCGACCAATATCGCGTGGTACAGCACGGCGTGTCGATGTACTTCGGCTCCGCGCAACCGCTGAGCCGGGACCACCTGCTGCGCTTGAAAATGCTGGTGAAGCGCACCGGGACGCCGTGGCTTTCCGACCACCTCTGCTGGGGATCGGTGGACGGCAGCTATAGCCACGACCTGCTTCCCATTCCCTACACCTTCGAGGCCGTGCGCGTCACCGCCGAGCGCATTCGCCAAGCGCAGGACTTCCTCGAAGTCCCCATCGCAGTTGAAAACGTCAGCAGCTACGCCGAGTTTCACGAGTCCGAAATGACCGAGTGGGAGTTCCTGAACGAGGTCGTCGAAAAGGCCGATTGCGGCATTCTGCTCGACGTAAACAACATCTACGTTTCCTCGCAGAACCACACTTTCAACCCGTTCGACTATGTGAACTCGGTGCCCTCCGATCGCGTCGCGCAGATACACATTGCCGGCCACTCTAAGTTCGAGAAGTACATTCTCGACACGCACGACCATCCCGTGCTCGACCCGGTTTGGGACCTCTACGCGCGCGCCATCGAGCGCTGCGGGCCGACCGCGACGTTGCTGGAGTGGGACGACAACATCCCCTCCTTCGATGAGGTCCACGGCGAAGCGCTGAAGGCGAACAAGTTTCTGGCAGCGGCGCAGAATCTGTCCATTCCCGTCGCAATGTTGGAGCGGCCCCTGATTCTCACCGGTGCTGAACGATGACTCTGCTCGAGTTGCAGCGCCGCACGCTCAAGGCCGTGACTCAGCCGCTGACCGCGGACTACAAGATGCGCACGCGCACCCGTGAGGCAAAGTCCATGCACGCCGAGGCGGAGGCCTTCATCCGGCCCAACGACCGGCTCAGTTCGTTTGAGCGACTGGAGATTTACAACCGTCAGTACTGGTTCCGCATCATGTCGGCGCTGACCGAGGACTTTCCTGGACTGGCGACGCTGCTGGGCGACAAAGTCTTCGACCGGCTCTCGGTGGGTTATCTCTCGGCGCATCCGTCGGGCTCGTTTACGCTGCGCAATCTCGGCTCGCATCTGGAAGAATGGCTGCGGACTTACGACGCGCCGTTGCCTATCGAGCGCGAGCTGCTGCTCGACGTCGTGCGCTTGGAGTGGGCGCACATCGAGGCCTTCGACAACGCCGAAGTCAAGCCGCTGACGCTCCAGGAAGTGGAAGCGGTCGGCGAAGATTCCAGACTAGGTTTGCAGCCTCACGTTCGCCTGTTGGAGCTGCACTATCCCGTGGACAACTTCGTCGTCGCCGTCCATCGCGACCAGGAAGAACCCAGCATGGCGAGCAATGCGGTGACTCATCGCAAGCGAGTGCAGCGCAAGAAGCATCTCTCCAGTTTGCAGCAAGAGCGCGTCTATCTGGGCGTGCATCGCTTCGACGAGTATGTGTATTACAAGCGCCTCGAACCCGACGCTTACAAGATTCTCTCGCTCATCGACGGTGGCTCTTCGCTTGTCGATGCGCTCGAAAAGACCGCGGCCGAGAGCGAGAGCGACGAGCAGACCCTGATGGAGAACATCCAAAGCTGGTTCGCGAACTGGGGCGAGTTGGGATGGCTGGTCGACCGCCGGGCCATCGTTCACTCAGAGGATTGACGCATCATGAAAACGGGCCTGCTTGGCTGCGCCGCGGTGGTCGTTGCGCTGTCTTTGGTTGCATTGACTTTCACTCCAAAAACGGCCGCGTCCGCGCCTGAGATTGCTGCCTCGGAAAATATGCGGATTTGCGGCTCGACGGTCCACGTCAATTTCGCTTCCGGCGATCTGGATCTGCCGCAAGACGATCTCCTGCGCTGGGTGCGCAATGCGGGCGAATCTGTCGCCACGTACTATGGACGCTTTCCAGTCACAAACATGACCGTGTTGGTCGTGCCATCCGACGGTCGGCACGGCGTATTGAATGGCCGGACCTGGGGCGGCCCTTCGCCGCGCACCCGCATGGGCCTCGGTCAGCAC
>JALYTE010000382.1 GCA_030854435.1 Acidobacteriota bacterium
GTGCGCGGCCATGCCCATTCGACTGCGCGAAACTCGCCACCGGAAGCCGCGACATCAGGAACGTCTTCAACACGCCGTCTTGCACGAGATCGACCTTGCGCGCGGGCTGGCCCTCGTCGTCGAAAGCGTAGTGCCCACTCAGCGGGTGGCCGTGAAATTGGGTCAGCGTGGGATCGTCCGCGACCGACAGAAACGCCGGCAGAATGGGCTTGTTCAGCAGCTTGGTAAACGTCTGGCCTTCCTCGTCGCCGCGCTGGCGCTGGCCTTCGAGCCGATGCCCCAGCACCTCGTGGAAGAACACCGCCGCCGCCCGTCCGGAGAGCACTGCCGGGCCGTTGTATGGCTCCGTAATCGGCGCGGAGCGCAGGTCGACGAGGTTCTTCGCCATTGTGATCGTCTTCTCAAGCACGGTCTTCTGCTCCGGCAAGTTGGCCGCCGCGTCCGCCTCAAACGTCTCGACGCGGAACAGGTCCATGCCGTCGGCCGCGCGCGTGCGGGCGACGACGACGAGCCGCGCAACGTGGTTCGGAGACTCCACGCGCGCGCCTTCGCTGGACACAAAATAATCGGTCTCGTTGGACGCTTCCATGCTTGCCGCGTCGAAATAAATGTCGGGATACTGCTTGAAGACGCCACTGATCTCGCGCAGCCGCGCTTCCCAGGCCGCCTTGTCGATCTCCAGCTTCGGCGCGGCGGGAAGCAGCGCCGCCTGCGCCTTCTCCGCCGAGAAATCCGCCGACACGTCCTCTTCTTTCGCCCGCACCTGCTGCTCCGTCTTCACCTTCAGCAACGCGTCGAGCGCCTTGCCGTAGCCGCGATTGGTCGCGTACCAAAGCGTGCGCGCAATGGCGTCGCGGTCGTCTGTCAGCGGCAATGGCAGCGTCGTCAGCGCGCTGGTGCGGTGGTCGCCGTGTGTGTTGTCGAGCGCGGGCGTTCCCAGCCGCACCTGCACGTCCGCCGTGCGCGAGCGGTTGCCCGTGGAACTGGTGATTGCTCCATACTGCGCCGCAATGTTCACGCTCTCCGAGTCCGCGACCGAGTAGCTGAGGAAGTACGGTTTAGGCTGCGGCTGCGCGGGCTGTTGTGCCGTTGCGCTGCTGCTGCCCAGGTCGGTCATCGCACGCTTGAGTTCCGTATCCATCGCCTGCAATAGCACCGGATCGGCCTTCGGCGCGGTGACGGAGGTCGCCGGTTTCTTGTCCGTCTTCTTCGCTGCGGAAGCTGCGCTCACAGGTGCGACGCAGACCGCCGTGAAGCCTATCGCGCCGATGACGGCCGCCCGCTTGCTCCAACCCAATTGCTTGTTCATGTTCAATCAAACCCATCTCCGCGCCTATAGATTCGTTCCGCGCGCGGCTTCTTCTAAGCTCAGTGTATCTTTTCTTACGATTCGCTCTTGTCAGGAGCGCTCGCATCGGGCACACTGAGTCCACCACCCGAGAGACTCTCACCATGCGCCTTCGTAAGCTCGCCCTGCTGTTCTGCCTTGCGCTGCCGATGTGCGCGCCCGTCCGCGCCTCCGAAACTCCCACCGAACACGCCGCCAACGTCGCCGCCGCGGAAGAGATGGCCGCCGCGCCCGTCCACGGCAACCTGCCCGACTACTCGCTGCCTCCCGACGAACTCGCCAAGGCGCAGCATCTCTCCGCCGTGCATGTGAACTGGCACTTCGCCAAGGTGGTCTGGAGCATCGTGCAGTTGGCGCTGCTGCTGTGGCTCGGCGTCATCGCCTGGATGCGCGACGCGGCCGTGCGCACCAGCCGCAACCGCTGGGGACAAGGCTTCATTTTCCTGCTGCTGTTCGTGATCGCGGGATTCATTCTCAATCTGCCGCTAGACCTCTACAAGCAACACCTGTTTCTGCAGTATGGCCTTTCCGTGCAAAGTTGGGCAAGCTGGTTCGGCGATCAAGCGAAGACACTGCTGCTCACATGGATCGTCGGCGGTTTGCTGGTGATGCTGCTGTTCCGGGTCATCCGCAAGTTCCCCCGCAACTGGTGGCTGGTGTTCTGGGCAATTTCAATTCCTATCGTTCTCATCGGCATCTTCGCCACGCCGTATGTCATCGACCCGCTCTTCAACACGTTCGAGCCGCTACAGAAGACCAATCCTGCGCTTGTCGCCCAGCTTGAGAAAGTCGTCGCGCGCGGCAACATGAACATCCCGCCGGAGCGAATGTTCCTCATGAAAGCCAGTGCCAAAGTGACCACTATGAACGCCTACGTCACGGGCTTTGGCGCGTCCAAGCGCGTGGTCGTGTGGGACACCTCGCTCCAGAAGGGAACGCCGGACGAAGTGCTGTTCATCTTCGGCCACGAGTCCGGCCACTACGTGCTCAACCACATCGTTACCGGCATTCTCTTCGCCGAACTGACGCTGCTGGTGCTGTTCTATCTTGCCTATCTGTTTATGCAGTGGACAATCCGGCGCTTCGGCGCGCGCTGGCGCATTCCATCGCAACAGGACTGGGGTGCTCTGGCCGTCCTCGCGCTTGCCTTCTCGATCTTCAGCGCTGTCCTGGAGCCAGTGCAAAACACCTTCAGCCGCAGCCAGGAGCACGCCGCCGACGTCTACGGCCAGGAGGCCATCCACGGCATTGTCGCCGACCCGCAAAAGGCGGCGCAGGGCGCGTTCCAGGTGCTGGGCGAAACTTCATTCGACGAACCCAATGAACCGCCGTTCGTCGAGTTCTGGACTGACACGCATCCTGCCATCGGCCGCCGCGCCGCCTTCGCCGCGCACTATGATCCGTGGGCCTCGGGCGCAGAGCCGAAGTACTTCAAGAAATAGCGCAGGCTAAATCTCGGAACCTCCTCCCTGCCCCCGGCCAATCCTTGCAAAGTCCGGATAACATTGGACTTAGCTTTGGACTTCACAGCGGTTTGATGACTAAAGCCTTGAAAACAAAGGTACGTTTATGCAAATTGCGGAAAACATTAGGCTTACAGCTTAAATGCAAC
>JALYTE010000383.1 GCA_030854435.1 Acidobacteriota bacterium
CCGGGGCCGATTTGCGAACGCTGTAGGCCGAGACCGATGCGCGCAAACTGCACGTAGCTGCGCGGCTTGCCGTCGGTGTCGGCGAGCAACGGGTCGGTCGTGCCTTCGTGGACGCCGACATCGACCGACGGCGTAGTGGTGGTGACTTCTCCGGTGACATAGTTGGTGAAGCGTGCGGGCGTGTATTGGCCTGTGGCGTAGTCAAAGAGGCCCTGCGCGGTGATGGATTGCATGGGCACGCGGGCGTAGACCTTCAGCGGTTGCCAGGGCAGAATGCCTTCGGCGGTGAGTTCGGGGAAGACCTTGGGGTCGCCTGCGGCGTTGAAGACTTCCTGCGCGATTTGGCCCGAGACCTGGTGTTGACCGTGTCCGTCGGTGACGCCGCCGATGAACACCGAAGCGATAACCAGCGGACGGTAGAGGCGAACGGCGCGCACGGCGTCGTAGAGTACGCGCTCGTGGGTCCATTTGGCGAAGGATTCTTCCTTGGTTTTCGAGAAGCCAAAGTCGACTTCGGTGCCGAAGAACTGATCGACGTCGAAGTAGCGGTCGGCGGACAGCAGTTCCTGGGTGCGAAGCAGGCCGAGCGCGTCGCCGAAGTCGCCGGTCATTGCGTTCTGTCCGCCTTCGCCGCGGTTGAGCGTGAGCACGGCGACGCGCGCGCCGAGGCCGCGAGAGTAGAGCGTCAACATGCCGCCGTCCTCGTCGTCGGGGTGGGCGACGATGAGCATCAACGACGCGCGAGTCGAGAGCTTGCGCAGCAGTTGTTGAAGACCGCTCGCGCCCTGATCGATGGGGAGTTCGCGGCCGTCGCGGGGGCGGACACGTTCGCCGCGCAGGTTGGCCGGGTCGGTGAAGGTTTGCGCGGTGGCAGTGGCGGCGAGAAGGAGCAGCAGCAGCGCGACCCAGGGCTTGGCGAACTTCATGTGTCTAGCTTCGCACAGAAGGGCAGGCAATCAGGCGGCGAGGCGCAGCTCGTATTTAAGTCCAAGGCGAGTTGCGAGAGTGACCAGCATATCGAGGCTGAATTCATCCCATGCGCCCTTGATGAGCTTGGAAACGCGAGGCTGTGTGATGCCCATCTGTTTCGCGGCTTCTGCCTGCGTCCAATTCTGTGCAGATAGGTGCTTTTCGATCTGGTTCATCAGGGTCGAACGCATGAGGAGGGTGTGAGCTTCGGCGGGTTCAAAACCGCAATCGATGAAGACGTTTCCGCTGCTGCGCGTGATGCTGACGTTGTGCTTGATGGAAGCGACTTTTTTCATGCTCATTCTCCTATGGCGCTGTAGCGTTTCTTCGCGATGGCGATGTCTGCCGACGGGGTCTTCTGCGATTTCTTTTGAAATGTGTGCAGAACGTAGACCGTCTTTGTGAATTTGGCGACGTAGATCATGCGCCATGCTCCTTCCAGATGTACACGGATTTCGTAAACACCTGCTCCTATGTCCGTCATCGCCTTGAAGTTGGTTGGCATGAGGCCATCCTGAACGCGGTTTAGCTCGCGCCCTAAAGCACGACGCACGTTTACGGGGAATTTGCGAATATCCTCACGGCTATTGCCGAGCCACTCTACTGGCTTGATCTCATCCACATCGGGATTATACAAGTTTTTGTCTAGGCAGCGCTGTTTGCGGCGTTGGGTCAGTTCGCGCCAGTAAAAAGCGTTGTCGGAAAGCACGGAGTGAAGACAGTATAGGAGGCAACTGCCGGAAGGACAAAGTGTGGCGCGGTAGACTCGCGGGATGGAGATGGAACGGCCGCAACTCGAACGCACCCTGACGCTGCGCGGCGCGGTGACGCTCAACCTGCTGGACATGATCGGCGTGGGGCCGTTCATCACTCTGCCTCTGCTACTGGCAGCGATGGGAGGCCCGCAGGCGATGTTGGGCTGGGTGTTGGGCGCGGGGCTGGCGCTGTGCGATGGGTTGGTGTGGGCGGAACTGGGCGCGGCCATGCCGGAGGCCGGTGGCACATACCACTATCTGCGCAAGATTTATCCGGGGCGCATTGGGCGGCTGTTGAGCTTTCTGTTTTTATTTCAACTTTGTTTTTCGGCGCCGCTGTCGGTGGCGAGCGGGTGCATCGGGTTGAGCCAGTATGCGACGTATCTGCTGCCCTGGTTGACGGGCCATACGACGACCCATGCGTTGCATTTTGGAGCGTATAGCGCGGCGTTGAGTGTCGGGCCGACGACTGCGGTCGCGATTGCGGCGGTGCTGTTGGCGGTGGTGTTGTTGTATCGCAATCTGTCGAAGATGCGCGGGCTTTCGGCGTTCCTGCTGGCGAGCGTGCTGCTCACGATTGGATGGGCCGTCGTGACCGCGTTGCTGCACGGACACATCGGCCAGGCGTTCGCGTTTGCGCCGGGAGCGTTCCATCTCGACCACGCCTTTTTTACCGGGCTGGGCTCTGCGATGCTGATCGCGACCTACGATTACTGGGGCTACTACAACGTGACGTTTCTGGGCGGCGAGGCGCGCGACCCGGGGCGAACAATTCCGCGCGCGGTGCTGATTTCGATCGGCATTGTCGCCGCGCTGTATCTCGCGCTGAACGTCAGCATCCTGTCAGTATTGCCTTCGCCGACGCTGCTCGCGTTGCAGAATGTCGAAGCCCGCCGCGCGTTGCTGTCGCAGTTTATGCAGACGGCCTACGCGCCTTCGCTGGGCGCGCACACGGGCGTGCTGATGGGGAAACTCGCGGCCGTGCTGGTAATGGTGACGGCGTTCGCGAGCGTTTTTTCGCTGTTGCTGGGCTACTCGCGGATTCCATTCGCGGCGGCGCGCGAGGGCGGCTTCTTCGCGGTGTTCGGAAAACTTCATCCGACACGAAAGTTCCCGTATGTTTCTCTGCTCGCGCTCGCAGGAGTTGCCTGCATCGCCTGCTTCTTCTCGCTCGGCGACGTTGTGGCGGCGCTTGTGGTGATTCGTATCCTATTGCAATTTTTGTCGCAACACGTTGGCGTGATGGTGCTGCGGAAGACCCAACCGGATCTTCCACGCCCGTTCCGCATGGGCCTGTATCCGTTGCCGCCGATTCTGGCGCTGATCGGATTTTCGTACATCGTTGTATTTCGTCCGAACTTCCATCGGGAAGTGGCTTTGGCGGGGTGCGTGTTGATCGCGGGAGTGCTGGCGTATGCGGTTTGGTCGTGGTATGAGCGCCCACGGCATCCAGAGCGGCGGGAGGAACGTACATAACCTGAGAGGCTCGCGAGGCGTCTAATGAAGTGTGGCGTTGGCCCTCGCGCCGTGTAGAAGGGAAGTGTCATGCTCATCCGCAAGTCGTCCCACATTCCGTCGTCGGAAATTACTCCGCGCTCTACTTACGAAGCGTTTCAGAGCGACCGCCGTCGCTTTCTGGCGGGCATGGGTTCAATCGGTGCGGCGGCGGTGGCGACGAGCGTTTTTCCGCGCAGCGCTTATGCAGCGACGACCAAGCTGAAAACCGTTCCAAGTTCTTACACGGTGAACGAAACGGTGACGCCGGAAGCGAAGGCGCAGAGCTACAACAATTTTTACGAGTTTGGAACCGACAAAAGCGACCCCGCGCAGAACGCGCACACGCTGCGCACGCGACCGTGGGCCGTGTCGGTCGAGGGGTTGGTCGAGAAGCCGCAGACCATCGACATCGACACCATCATGCGCTATCGCCCCGTCGAGGACCGCACGTATCGCTTTCGCTGCGTCGAGGCGTGGTCGATGGTGATTCCGTGGAACGGCTATCCGCTGGCCGAGTTCATCAAGGCGATGAAGCCGCTGCCGAGCGCGAAGTTTGTGCAGTTCATTTCGCTGGCGGACAAGAGTCAGATGCCGGAGCTTGGATCGAGCGGCTTCGGTAAGCCGTACTCGGAGGGTCTGCGCATGGACGAGGCCATGAACCCTCTGACGCTGTTGACCTTCGGCTCCTACGGCGAGACGCTGGCCAACCAGCAGGGCGCGCCCATTCGCGTGATCGTGCCGTGGAAGTATGGGTTCAAGTCGGCGAAGTCGATTGTGAAGGTGCGCTTCATCGACAAGATGCCGCCCACGACTTGGAACGATCTCAGCTCCGAGGAGTATGGATTTTACTCCAACGTGAATCCGTCGGTCGATCATCCGCGCTGGTCGCAGGCGCATGAACGGCGGCTGGATGGGACCGGCGGCATCTTTCCGAAGACGATTCCGACGCTGCCCTTCAACGGCTACGCGAACGAAGTTGCCGGGATGTATCAGGGGATGGACCTGAAGAAGTATTTCTAAATACAGGGAACAGGGAATAGGTAACATCGAGATCATGCCCGCGCGCTCTATTCCCTATCTGAAGGCTTTCGTGCATCTGCTGTGTCTGCTGCCGTTGCTGTGGCTGCTACAGATG
>JALYTE010000411.1 GCA_030854435.1 Acidobacteriota bacterium
AGCGACCCGCGATCTGGATAGCCCGAGTTTTCAGCGACCCGCGATCTGGATAGCCCGAGTTTTCAGCGACCCGCGACCTGGATAGCCCGATGAAGATGCCGACCCGCGACCTGGATAGCTCGACGCCAAGCGACGTGCGACCTGAATAGCCCGCGACCCGCGACCTAGATAACCTGTGGCGGCCCCTGACCCGCGACCTAGATAGCCCGGCCTACCGTAGCCTGCTTGCTTTATCAACGAGCGCGACCCGCCCCTGTGTTCCTTTGGCGGGATCCTCGAGCAGCGGCGCTAGATTGCCTTGTTGCTGCAGCGGATGGCCGGCGGTCTTGGCATCCATCATGCGGCGGTTGGCCGCTTTCTGTTCGGCGGAGAACTCGCGCGACGGGAAAACCGTGTAGGTCACATCTTCCAGCTTCGCGCGGCTACCCCGCTGCTCCGTCTTTTTCACGAGGTAGAGCGCGCCCAACTCCTTCACTTCCTCCCAAGCAGTATCGAGTGCACCCAAGGCGTCACGCTGCCGTGCGTAGCCGTTCAGCAAGCCGCTGTCGCGCTTGATGGTGCTGAACTTCATCTGAAAGCTCTGCGTGATGGCTGCTTGGGTGAACTTCAAGACGAGCTGACTGATGAGCCAGCGTGCGAGCTGGGTACTGCATTTCATCAGCCGCTGGTAGTTGAACTGGCGATAGGTGATTTGGTTGATGCTGTCGGTCACCAGGCCATGAAATTGCACGAACCACTTAGCGTCGGGATCGGCGGCGCGGCCCTTGCGATTGACCTTGGCCAGGGCGGGTAAGTAGGGCTGCGAAATCATGCTGGGGTCGTCCGGGTCGGATTCCTCATCGACCACGCCCAGAAAGGCGTAGTGCATCACTTCCAACCCCTCGGCCAAGCCCTCGTAGGTCATGGCGTGTCCTTGGCTGGCCAGCTCTTGACGCAGGCGATAGAGGCTGAAGGCAACGCCACTGCGATAGTCGGGCCGGTCGAAGAAGCCGGCGTTCTGCTCGGCGGCCAGTTTACGCAAGGCGTGTTCGATCAGTTCTTCCCGCGCGCTCGGATAGTGTTCGATGGTCTCGCCGGTCGGCCTACCGTCCTTGTCCTTGACGTCCAACCGCGCTGGGCGGATTTGGGCGGTGTAAGCCTTGCCCCGATACTGAAAATCGACGCCTCGCACGGGCAGGAATCCCCCTGCCAAGCGCAACTCGTCCTCTTTCTTGCGGGGTATGGAATAACGCGGGATGCTGTCCCACAGGTCGATCGCGTTCGAGAGCGCGTCGCGCTCGTCATCGGTGTTGGCCAGGAAGCCCTGAAACAGGCTCAGCTGCTGGTTAGTGAAGGCGTCCACCGCAAGCGGTTTGATGGCACGGCGGCGCGGCTTTTTCTTCGCTGTGGCTGCGTCGGTCATCGTCTCCCCTGCCCCTTTGCTGGCGTCCATTTCTCGCGGCCTGACGTTTTCCCGGCCAATTCGCGGCCAATCTAGGCCGCACTCAGCCTTCGGTGTCCTGGGCAGAGAGCGAAGCAATCTGCGCCTTGTGCCGGCGCGCAAATATCGCGTTGATGCCCTCGGCGAGAAGCGCCTGAACGCTGGTGCGTTCCTCGGCGGCCACGATCTTGAGAGCGGTTTGCACTTCGGGAGCAAAGTGCCCGCCAATCAGCACGCGACCGACCCGCGACGCCGGAACGGCCTTGGCTGCGCTAGTTGGCGCCACCGGGGCAACGGGTGCGGCGGCTGGTTCTGCCTTGCGAGACTGTTCCTTAAGCCCTTGTGAGAGCGGGTTTGGCTTCGGCATGGCGTGTCCCTCTCTTGGTTAAAGTTTGCATTGTATACGTGTATAGCTGTATAGATTCCTCGGCAGCCTTGCCCTTTGGCTCGTATTCCTGAGCGGTCTGGCCAACGTTTCCGGCGTGGCGATGTGCGGCGCGTAGATGCAACGTCACGGGGCAGACAGCAAAGCCTTTATCCGTGATGAAGGCAGCAGCGTCCTGGGCCTCCTTGCCTTGCGTAGCCGCCTTACACATCACGAACAGGGCGGGAACGTTTCCGGCCAGCTTGAGCAAGTCGCCCAGCTTGGGCAGGGTTTCGAGCGTATAGAGGTGAGGCTCGACCGGAATCAACACCAGGTCCGCGCGGCGCATTGCTTCCACGGCGTCGGTCCCGGCGTGCGGCGGCGTGTCAATGACAATGAAATCCACGCCTTGCCCCTTGGCGCTCGCAATGGCCGAATCCAAGCGCGTGGCCGGTGTCGCGACCACCCACGGGAATTCAGCCGCACGCCGATCTGTCCACTGTGCGGCGGTTGCCTGCGGGTCGAGGTCGAAAACGGCGACCTTGCGACCCGCCTGGACAGCCGCGACGGCCAGGGTGAGCGCAAGGGTCGTCTTACCGACACCGCCCTTTTCAGCCACAACTGCTACAACTGGAAATGCATCCATGTATACACCTCATAATGCATGCATGGCGCAATGTAGCATAGTAGCCAGAGACTAGTCAATCACTACGAGATATCCGGGCCGCGATCTAACCATTCGCGACTTGATTTTTGTAGCACTAAGTGCTATACATAGGCGACGGGCAGCAATGGCGATCTACAAGAACAGGTGGTTTCACCGCTGGGCGAAAAGAGAAGGGCTGCACGACCAGTCACTGCATGCGGCGGTCGATGAAATGGCGGCCGGCCTCTTCGAAGCCGACCTGGGCGGCGGGCTGCTGAAGAAGCGCATCGCCAGGGAAGGGCAGGGCAAGAGCGGCGGTTTTCGCACGCTGGTCGCGACCAATGGGGGCGATCGCTGGGTGTTTGTGTTCGGCTTCCCCAAGAACGCCCGCAGCAACATCGACAAGGACGAGCAGGAAGCCCTGAAGAAATTGGCCGAGCAGTTGCTCGGTTTGACTCCCAAGGCGCTTGGGACGGCTGTAGTGGCCGGTGAACTGATCGAGGTGAAAGTGCGATGAGAAAAACGAAATCAGCAATCCTTGAGGCCGTCCACGAAACCGCACAGGGTCTTCATGCCGCCGGCGTGATGGACCGGGTCACCATGCGCGAATTCGATCGCCTGTGCCTCCCACCCGTCGAGCCGCTACAGCCGCGCGAGATTAAGCGCATCCGGGAAGGCACGCGCGTCAGCCAGGCGGTGTTCGCGGCCCTGCTGAACACGAGCCTTTCAACGGTTCAGAAGTGGGAGATTGGCCAGAAGCGGCCGACCGGAACTGCCCTGAAGCTGCTGCACCTGGTGCAGAAAAATGGCCTTGAGATCATCGCGTAGGTCAGCAAGAGAGGGCAACTTCGTCATTGCGACTTTGACCTCCAAAAATCGCATACATGATTACCGCGCTTATCACTGTGCCCTCTGGCCTTCGAGGGGCCCTGGGCGACGATCAGATCGCGTCGAGCGCGAGGGGAGGGCGCGCCGCGGGGCGCCGCCCCCTGCTCCTGCCGTCGGTAATCTGGTGACGGCAGCTGACCGGTCGATGACGATCGGAACGAAGACACGAAGGGTGGAAGACCTCTCATGCCGGAGAAATTTAGTCCGTCTAACGCGCAGGTGCATCGCTTCACTTGTGGCACAAAACGCGCCTGCCTACGCGGAAGCCAGCTCGCGAACAACGGTTTGGTCGTTGCGCGTTAGCACGGAACCCGCCGATTCAACCATTCGGCCCATTTGACGTTAGGCGTCAGAACG
>JALYTE010000454.1 GCA_030854435.1 Acidobacteriota bacterium
CACGCAGGCGGTCTCGAAGCAACTGCTGCCCATCTACGATAAGCCGATGATTTATTACCCGCTGTCCGCGCTGATGCTGGCGGGGATTCGCGACATCCTCGTCATCTCCACGCCCGCCGACACGCCGCGCTTCGAGCAGCTTCTCGGCACAGGCGAACAGTGGGGCATCTCGCTGCAATACGCCGTCCAGTCCTCCCCCGAGGGCCTAGCCCAGGCCTTCCTCATCGGCGAAAATTTCCTCGCGGGCGAAGGCTGCTGCCTCGTCCTCGGCGACAACATCTTCTACGGCCACGACTTCGCGAAGACCCTGCGCGAAGCCGCCGCAGAAACCCACGGCGCAACGATCTTCGCCTACGCCGTCAACGATCCCGAGCGCTACGGCGTCGTCGAATTCGACGCTACAGGCCGTGCCATCTCGCTCGAAGAAAAACCGCTGAAACCCAAGTCGCGTTACGCCGTCACCGGCATTTATTTCTACGACGCGCAGGTCGTCGCAGCCGCCCGCGACCTCAAGCCCTCCACTCGCGGCGAACTCGAAATCACCGACCTCAACTCCTGGTATCTCCACCGCGGCGAGCTACGAACCCAGGTTCTGGGCCGCGGCATCGCCTGGCTCGACACCGGCACGCACGACTCGCTACTCGAGGCCTCGAACTTCATCCACACCATCGAGCGCCGCCAGGGCCTCAAAGTCGCCTGCCCGGAAGAAATCGCCTTCCGCCAGAACTTCATCGACGCCGCGCAACTGCGAACGCTCGCCACCAACATCTCCAAAAGCACCTATGGCGAATACCTTCTCCGCGTCCTCGAAGAAAAGCTCTTCTAGAAATCCCGAGCCTTGAGTCTATTAAGTAAAACGAGTCTGGAGTCATTAAGTCAGACTTGTCATTCTGAGCGAAGCGAAGAACCTGCTTTTGTTTTTGCTTTTGCTTTTGCTTTTGCTTTTGCTTTTACTTTTGTTTTTGCTTTTGTTTTTCTTTCTGTCATTCCCGCAGGGAACCTGTTGTTCCTCTGCGGCCACAGCGTTTCCTCTGCGGCCACCGCGTTCGTTGTTGCCGTTGCTTTTTCTTTCTGTCATTCCCGAAGGGAACCTGCTGTTGCCCCTGCCAACAAACCCCGCGCGCATTCTCCTCAGCGGCGCCTCCGGCCAAATCGGCGGCGAACTCCTCCACACTCTCGCCCCGCTCGGCGAAGTCATCGCACCCTCCCGCACCGAGATGGATCTCGCCGACACCGCCTCAATCCGGACCTTCATCCGCGCCGCGCGCCCCCTCTGGATCGTCAACGCCGCTGCCTACACCGCAGTCGATCAAGCCGAATCCGAACCGGCCCTCGCCTTCACCCTCAACGCCGAAGCCCTCCGCACCATCGGCACCGAAGCCCGCGAGCTAGACGCGACCGTCCTCCACTTCTCCACCGACTACGTCTTCAACGGCCACTCCTCACGCCCCTACATCGAAACCGACTCCACCGATCCGATCAACGTCTACGGAGCCAGCAAACTCGCTGGCGAACAAGCCCTCGCCGAAACTGGCGCACAGTCTTTCATCTTGCGCACCAGTTGGGTCTACGGCGCGACGGGCAACAACTTCCTCCGCACCATCCTTAAGCTCGCCCGCGAGCGCGACACTCTACGCATCGTCGGCGACCAACGCGGCGCGCCCACCTGGAGCCGCGACCTCGCCCGCATGACGGCCCACGTCATCGCCCACTGCGAACAAACCTCAACACCGGTCTCAGACTTCACGGGTATCTACCACGCCACCGCTAACGGCGAAACCACCTGGGCCGCCTTCGCCGCCGAAGCGCTCCGCCAACTCCACCAGCGCGAGCCCACCGCAAAGTTCGCGACCATCACCCCCATCGCAACCGCCGACTACACCACCGCCGCCCTCCGCCCCGCAAACTCGCGCATGAGCAACGAAAAGCTCTTCCGAACCTTCAACTACCGCATGATGGACTGGCGCGAGTCACTCCCGCAGGTGCTCGCAGAACTCGCCTGAAGTGTTCTTGTTCTTGCTTTTCTTTCTGTCATTCCCGCAGGGAACCTGCTGTTCTCTTGTCGGCAGCTAATTGAACAACAGGTATTCATCCGGCTCGTCGAACGTCAAGGCGTCCCGGTAGACGCCACCGCGAGGACCTCTCCGCCCGGCCCTTTTTGCAGAAACACGACCACATGAAATCCGTCCGCGCGTTCGCCTCCCGATAGCGTAAAGACCGTCTCCCCGGCGAATCCCCGGCCCGCCTGCACATCACCCAGATCGCGGAACTCCCGCGCGATGTCCACATGCGTCAGCGTCCGTCCGCCATTCTCTCCGCGCGCCACTTGCTGCTGCCCCTGGTTCTGCACCAGCACGGCCATCAACCGACCTGCGACCGCACTCCGTTCCAGCTTGACATCGACGCGCATGTTGCGCGGCTTCTCATCGCTGGCCCGCGCGACCGTCAACGCCAACGCGGGCCTACCCGATTCCTCAGCCAACGCTTGTCGCAGCGCGCCTCGATCTCCGCCCACGAATTGCCGCGTGCCGTTGACCACCATTTGCGGCGTGTAAGGGCCTTCCGCTCCGAAGCGCTGCGCGTAGTCGGTCTGCCGCCGGGTGGATTCAGTGGATGAATACGGATCGGTCCACCCCAGGCGGTTCCAGTAATCGACGTGTTCCGACAACACGATCACGCCGGGCAGATTCTTCGAGATTTCCGCGAGCATCGCGTCCGCCGGCGGACAGCTCGAACATCCTTC
>JALYTE010000004.1 GCA_030854435.1 Acidobacteriota bacterium
CGCACTTCGCGCTGGTCCAGCGAGAGCGCCGCTATATATTGTCCGTCGGGCGACCAGCGCGGGCTGAAGAGTCCATCCGACCCAGGCACGGGGACAATCTGATGCGTGCGCAGGTTCAGCACCTGTAGAGTGCGTGCGGCATTCTCCTTGCCCATCACGTCGTTGGTGCGCCCAAAGACGATCGACTGCCCGTCCGGCGACCACGAAGGATCGGCGGCGTTGCGGCTTTCCTGTAGCAGCAAGCGTTCGGGTTGTCCGCCATCGGCTTTGACAAGATAGATTTGCCATGCCTTTCCCGGCTCGCGGCCCATCAGTGCAACCTGCGAACCGTCCGGAGACCAGCGTGCAAGGAAGACGCTGATCGAGTTGGGCGTGAGTTGAAGTTTCTCCGTCCCATCGGCGCGCGCGCGCCACAAAAGGCCAGCGTCGTCGGTCCAGGCCACCCACTTGGCGTCGCGCGAATAGTCGACGCGAACCGCGGTGCTCAGAAACCCGACGACTGGCACCATCGATCTCGTTTGCGGCGCATACTGCTTCATTTCGGAGCGCGCATCGACGCCCAGAAAAAAGATGCGATCGTCGGTGCGTGAAGCTACGGGAGCCTGATAGCGCAGCGGCCCATCGGTCAGCCGCGTCGGTCCCGTTGTCGAGGATCCCGCCAGCCGCCACAAGTCGGTATTGCCCCCTTGCGTCGATTGAAATACGAAGCTGCGGCCATCGGAGGTCCAAACGCCACAGCATTCCGCGGCCGGCTCAGTCCATCCGGGCAGCACTTGTTTCGGCTTGTGGGCCTTGCTGTCGTTGCTGTCGCCGGGAGAAATCTGCCACAACGACGACGTATGCGCAATGGGGTCGATGATCGTAAAGCGCAGCAGCTTGCCGCCCGGCTGCCAGCGCAGCCAGAACGCGCGCCCGGGAAGCGAGGCGTAGAGGTGGGGGTTGTTGTCGGTCAGCCGCGTGAGGTAAAGCTCGTTGCCCGCGGCGTAGAGAATCCCCTCCCCGTCCGGCATCCAGGCCGCATCGTGCGCCAGCACATTGCCGACTCGCAGCGCCGACCCGCCAATCGACGGGACCACCCACAGCGGCTGCTCCGACTCCGCCGACGAGTGGCTGCGCAGCAACAACCGCGAGCCATCGGGCGAAAGGTCTCCCAGTGCCGGTGACGCCAACTCATTCGGCGTGGAAATCGGAACCACCGCCCCGTCCGCCAATGCCACTCCCACCAGCGCGGAACGGCCGCTTTCGAGCGTGGACGTAAACAGCCGAATGCCGTCGGTCGCGCTGGCGGCGATGTCTTCCATATTTTCCGACCCCGGCGCGAGGTGGCCGTTGCGCGTAATCTGCGTAATGTGCGGCGGCGTCACCCGCGACCTCGCCGACCCAGCCAGATAAGCAGCGGCACATACGGCGGCGACACCAAGCGCCATACCCGTTCCTATCCGTAAATTGACCGGCGATGGCCTCCGCCTCACCGGCATGGTCACCAATTTCGGCGTTCGAGGAGCAGCCGATTCAGCTCCAATTGAAGTGTCTGAAGCTTCCCCGCCGGTGTACAAATCGAAAGCATCCGGAGCCGCAGGATTTATTGCCCCTTTCCTCATCTGCGCGGCGGTCTGCGGGACTTCGCGGACCGGCGCAATAAACCGGTAGCCCCGCCGCGACAGCGTCTCGATAAAACGGGGATTCTCCGCCGAGTCCCCCAAGGCCTCGCGGATCTTATTGATGGCCGTGCCCAGCGAGTGGTCGAAGTCGACCACCGTGTCCTTGCCCCAAAGCCTGTCTTGCAGGTCTTCCCGTGAAACAATTTGTCCGGGCCGCTCCAGCAAGGCGGTCAGCACCTTGAAAGGCTGGCTCTGGAGTTTGATCCGATAGCCCGCTTTCCACATCTCACCGCTCTGAACGTCCACCTCAAAAAGTCCGAAACCGAGTCTCGAGTTCGATACAGGTGCCTGCATAGCCCGCAAAATCCTTCATTGATGAATGTAGCATCACTATGGCCTTCCTGGAACCGAATGATGTTACTACCCTAAGTGCTTCATAAAAGGCCATTTATTCGGCGATAAAAAATTGAGGGACAAAGGGACGGAAATGGATTGCGCTGAGTCCTTACGATGTCCCAAGTTAATGTCATTAGCTCAAGGCTTTCTGTCTCGCCATCCATCGCATGGCCGGAATCCCGCGAGTCTTCGGAGGCAACACGATGCAAAAACTTTCCAGGTTCGCCCTATTGGGACGCGCGCTCTTTTCCACCCTGTTGGCGGTGTTCATTCTGGCCGGAGCAAGCGCAATATCGTCAGCCCAGTCCGATACCGGTCGCGTTACCGGCTTCGTCGCCGATAGCACGGGGGCGGTGATCCCGGGCGCGAGCGTGACCCTGACCGATGTGGATACCAGTGCGGTGCAGACCCGTACGGCCGGCTCGGATGGATCGTTCACATTTCCTGCGCTCACTCGCGGCAAGTACAAGATCGAGGCTTCGATGACAGGCTTCTCATCCTCGATCCAGAACTTCGTGCTGCAGCTGCAAGAAGTCCAGACGGTCAACTTCCAGCTTGCTGCCGGAAGCCAGAGCACCGTCGTCGAAGTCACTGGCGCCGCCACGGTCGTCGATCTTTCAACCTCCTCCACGGGCGAGGTCATCACGGGCCGCCAGGTCGTCGATCTCCCGCTCGGCCAGCGCAACTTCCTCAATCTCGCGGTCCTCACGCCGGGCGTCACTCGCGGCTCCTATGGATCCGACGCCTCGGGCGTCAACCAGAACGTCGAAACCCTGCGCTACTCCAACGGCGGCGGCGCGGCGCTGACCGTCAACGGCCTGCGCTCGCAGTCCAACAACTTCCTGCTCGACGGCACCGACAACAACGAGTCGCTGGTCAACACCATTGTCATCTTCCCCTCGCCCGACTCGATCGAAGAGTTCCGCGTCACCACTGCGGTCGC
>JALYTE010000013.1 GCA_030854435.1 Acidobacteriota bacterium
AGGTAAAACATCGCAATGACGATCAGCGCATACCGAGATTCCGCGATCACGACGACCAGGAAAACGACCATTAGCAGAACGTAGCGGACCGGTTGCTGATCGGTCACCTTGAGTTCCTTGCCGCTCCAGAACCGCCAACTGCTCACCATCAGAAAGCTCGTTGCCGCAATCAACGCCATCCACACCCCGGACAGCCAAAGGCTATGAATCGGAGAGCCAAGCTCATAGTGGACCACGGCCGCGATCACTCCCGCACCAGCCGGAATCGGCATCCCAACAAAGTATTTCCGCCCTGGCCGCCCCGGGTTGCGCGGCTGCGCATTGTCGCTGATATTGAACCGCGCCAGACGGCACGCTCCACAGATGAGAAACACAAAACAAACCACTCCGCCCAGTGACAGCAGCCGCTCTTGCAGCTCCGGATACGCCGACGGCAGTACCTGCTGCACGCCCCACAAATAAGCCAGCAAGCTCGGGGCCACGCCAAACGTGATCACGTCCGCCAGCGAATCGAACTCCCGCCCAAAGTCGCTCGAAGTATTCGTCATGCGCGCCACGCGGCCGTCGAGACCGTCGAACAACACCGCAAATCCGATCGCCAGCGCCGCATGGTTGAACGCGTTCGCATCGCCGTTCGCCCCGTGAATGCTCTGCGTGATGGCGTAGTATCCCACCGCGATATTTGCCGCTGTAAACAAGGACGGCAGCACATACATGCCGCGACGCGCAGGCCGCTTCCTCGTCGCTGCTTCCAACGCCGCATCGGCCATCAGCTTTGTCCGCCTTGCGGAAGCTGCCCCAGAATCGAGCTTCCACCCTTCACCCGATCGCCCACCTTCACGCGCGGCTCCGTCTCCGCCGGCATCAGCACGTCCACCCTCGATCCAAACTTGATCAACCCCATGCGCTGTCCGCGCTCCACGCGATCGCCCACCTTGAGGTTGTTCACAATGCGCCGCGCCAGCAGCCCCGCAATTTGTTTGAAGCTGACCGTGTAACCGCCCGCATCGATCGCAATCAGCGTTTGCTCGTTATGAATGGCCGATTCCGGATTCATCGCATTCATGAACCGGCCTTCGTTGTGTTCACACAAAGTCACGACGCCCCCCACGGGAACGCGGTTCACATGCACATCGAAAACATTCAGAAAAATTGTCAGCCGCAGCCGTCCGCCATCGGGAAACTCGATCCATTCGAGTTCTTCGACCTTGCCATCGGCCGGCGAAACAATCAGCCCGGCACCGTCCGGTACCTGGCGCGAAGGGTCGCGAAAAAACCACAGGAAAAACATCGCCAGCACCACCGGCACGGCCACCAGCCACGCCATATGCGACACATACCAGGCAATCACGGCCACGATTGCAAACCCGAGCCCGTAGAAGAATCCATCGCGAACCATAGTCCTTATTATAGGTCCCTTGAGCCCGCGAACTTACTCCAACCTCAGCCTCATCAGTACGGCATCGTCCACCGGATTGCTGTAATAATTCTTTCGTCGCCCGCTCTCAACAAACCCCAATCGTCCATACATCGCCCTCGCCGCATAGTTCTCTGCCCGCACCTCCAACTCCACCGCACGCGCGCCTTCTCCTCTCGCCCAATCGGCAATCGCCGCGCACAGCGCCGTCGCAATTCCCTTCCGACGCCACGTCGCGTCGACCACGACACTCTCCAACACGGCCGCCTCGTTGCCTTCCAAAAAACTTCCCACCGTAAAACCAGTCACGCCCTCATCAACCGTCGCGACCAGCAGGCTGCGGTGAAAGAGTTGCTCCCTGGTCCTGTCCACATACTTCGCATAGACAGCCGAACTCCAATGCGAAGCCTCCGCGGCGCCGCGCTCAATCTCCACCACGCGGTCAATTTCCGCCGCCACCGCGCGTCGCACCACCACCTGCGCGTTACTTCGCACTGCCGCTCGCCGCGGGCTTGCGCGCATAGATGTCGCGCTCGCCGCGCACGTAATTCGCATCGATCGTCGCCACGTCGTCGACGGAACCACAACTCCACCGCTGCAACAAAATCGGCAACGCCGACACCGCCTGTAGTTCTACAAGCGCCACACTCGCACTCTCGCCAAGAACTTCTGCGACCTGCGCATCTACCGTCACAACATCGCGCTCCTGCGCAGCGACAATTAACTCATCCCGCGTCCACAGATGTTCATCGCCGGCATCTCGCACATAAAACTCATCGCGTCCGGCATCCAGCACCGCCAACGCACCATCAGCGCCGAGCGCCGCCAGCGCCGCCAGCCGCGACACCGCAATCAGCTTCGCCCCCGTCGCCTCGCACAGACCCTTCGCCACCGCCAGCCCCACGCGCACCCCGGTAAATGACCCCGGTCCATGCACCACGCCCACCACCGTCAGTTCCGGCACGCTCCAGCCCACCGCCGCAAGCATCTCCCGCAACGCTCCCGCCCACTCCGCAGAAAATCCGCGCCCCGCAATCTCCCGTTCGACAATCAAGCTATCGTCCGCAAACAACGCAAGCCTTGCCCCAACCCCGCAGCTATCGATGAGCAAACCATTCACGCCTCAATCTTACTCGTCGCAGCATCGCCCGGGCTCTCGCCGGACTGCAAGTTGGTGGTACTGTTCATAGAAAGAAAGTATAAGAGCAACACCCGCTCATCTCGCCTTACCGCAGGAGACCCAGTGAACCATCTGCTTCACCCCTCAATCCGTCGTTCCGCGCATGCCTTCGCAACCGCGCTGCTCGTATTTTCTTTCGCTGCTTGCGCGGCGGCCCAGCAAACCAATCTCAGTGACAAGCCGCCCATGAAGCTGGGTGAGCAGCGCCCGCTCATCGACTTCTCCACAATCAATGGCAACCAACACCCCGTATGGGAGCAATTCAAAGGCAAGGTCGTCGTCATCGACTTTTGGGCCACTTGGTGCGCTCCTTGCATTGCTGCATTTCCCCAAGTCAACGCTCTAAAAACACAGTTATCCGGCAGGCCGGTTGTCTTCTATTCCGTCAGCTACGAAACTCCCGCCATGGTGGACAAGGTCCTGAAAAAATTCCCGCTCGAAACCCAGGTCGCTCTCGATAACGACTTCCACACCTTCAAGTCATTCCAGGCTTGGGCCATCCCAGCCGTGTACGTTTTCGATGGAGAAGGCCGCCTCGCCGCTGAAGTCAACGTTTCTCAACTCAACGCCGATCTACTCAACACAGTGCTCGCCGGAAAGAGACCGACCGTCCCTCAACAAATGGGATGGAAAGACCCCGCGGGTGCCGAGTTCTACTTCCGCTCCCTGCGCCAGAAGGGTGTGCAGCTTCTACCCCATAGTCATGGGCAATGAAAATGGCCGCCGTGCTTACCGCAACGGCCATTGCATCGACTGCCTTACTCCACTCCCGCCAGCACTTCCTCGCGTACTTCCTCATCGACTTCCACGTCCTCCTCCGTCTTTGGCAACGCTACCGCCAGCACATCTTCGATCCGCGAAGCATAGTGGATCGTCATGCCGTCGATCTGGTCCGGGGTCAGGTCTTCTTCGACGTTCGTCTTCACGTCGATGGGAAGAATCACATCGCGGACCCCCGCGCGTTTCGCGGCCAGAAACTTCTCCTTGATGCCACCCACGGGAAGCACATTTCCGCTCAGCGTAATCTCGCCCGTCATCGCCAGCAGCGGACGAATGGGCTTGTTGGTGAGCAGCGAAACCAGCGCCGTCGCCATGGTCACACCCGCGCTCGGCCCGTCCTTCGGGATAGCCCCCGCAGGGACGTGGATATGCAGGTCGGTGTCCTTCAAAACATCTTCGTCGAGTCCGAGCGAAGCCGCATTTGACCGCACCCACGTCAGCGCGGCCTGCATCGACTCCTTCATCACGTCGCCAATTTGTCCTGTGATGTTGAAGCCGCCTTTGCCCTTCATCTTGTTGGCTTCGATGAACAAAATATCGCCGCCCGCCGGCGTCCACGCCAAGCCCACGGCCACGCCCGCGCGCTTGGTGCGCTCGGCAATCTCCGTGTCCACGCGCACCTTGATGCCCCCCAGCATTTCGTGAATTACTTCGGGCGTAATCACGAGCTTTTCGGTCTGCCCTTCGGCGACCTTGCGCGCCAGCTTGCGACACACTGTACCGATGAGTTGCTCCAGCCGCCGCACGCCCGCCTCGCGCGTGTAGTGCCGCGCAATCAGGCCCACCGACGCGGTCGGAAACTCGATCATCTCCGCCTCAAGTCCATTCTCCTTCACCTGGCGCGGAATTAAATACCGCTCCGCGATGTTGACCTTTTCCTCTTCCGTGTAGCCGGTGAGTTCGATAATCTCCATGCGGTCCAGCAGCGGCGCCGGAATCGGATCCAACTGGTTCGCTGTGCAAATAAACAACACCTTCGACAAATCGAACGGCTGGTCAAGATAGTTGTCGCGAAACGTATTGTTCTGCTCCGGGTCGAGCGTCTCCAGCAGCGCGCTCGAAGGGTCGCCCCGAAAGTCGCGTCCCAGCTTGTCGATCTCGTCCAGCATGAACACCGGGTCATTCACCTCGACCCGCTTCAAGTGCTGAATAATCTGCCCCGGCAGCGCGCCGATGTACGTCCGTCGATGCCCGCGAATCTCCGCCTCATCGTGCATGCCGCCCAGCGAAATGCGCGAAAACTTCCGCCCCAACGCCCGCGCAATGCTGCGCCCCAGCGAAGTTTTCCCCACGCCTGGAGGCCCGACGAAACACAGTATCGGGCCCTTCATATCCGGCTTCAACCGCCGCACGCTCAAGTAGTCGAGAATGCGGTCCTTCACCTTATTCAAGCCGTAGTGGTCTTCGTCGAGAATCTCACCGGCCTTCTTGATGTCCACCTCGCCCGCCGACCCCTTCGACCACGGCAACACCGCCAGCCACTCCACATAATTGCGCGTCAGCGAGTAATCCGCCGCCGCTGGATTCATGCGGCTCAACCGCCCCAACTCCTTCAGCGCGTCCTTCTTGACCTCCTCGGTCATCCCTGCGGCTTCAATCTTCTCGCGCAGCTCGGCGATGTCCTTCTGCGTATCGTCCTGGTCGCCCAACTCCTTCTGGATGGCCTTCATCTGCTCGCGCAGATAGTAGTCGCGCTGCGACTGCTGCACCGAATCCTGCACCTCGCTCTGGATCTTGTTGCGAAGCTGCTGCACCTCCAACTCTTTCGCCAAACTGCTGTTCAGCTTCTCCAACCGGAACCGTACGTCCGGCGTCTCCAGCAAGTCCTGCTTGTCGGTGGTCGAAAGAAACGGCAGACTCGACGCAATGAAGTCCGCCAGCCGACTGGGGTCTTCGATGTTGATCGCAATGGTCTGCAAGTCGTCCGACAGCGTTGAGGACGAGGTCACAATGGCCTGAAACTGCCCCAGCACATTCCTTTGCAGCGCCTCCGCCGCGGGCGACTCCGGCGCGCCCTGCTCCTCGATCGGCTCGCACTCCGCGAGCATGAACGGCTCCATCTGCCGATAATTCGTGATCCGCACGCGCTCCGTGCCTTCGGTAAACACGAACAGGCTTTGGTTCGGCATTTTGACGACCTTATGCACCGTAGCGCGCGTGCCGACTTCGTACAAATCGCCGCCCTCGGGCTGGTCTTGCCGCGCGTCCTTCTGAGCGACGACCAGGATCGTCTTCTCCTCGCCCAGCGACTGGATCAACTGGATCGAACTCGCCCTTCCCACCGTCAGCGGCAGCACCGCATGGGGAAACAGCACGGTTTCCCGCACCGGAAGCACCGGATAGGCGTGCCCCTGGGCCTTACCGCTGTCCGGTTTGGTCTCCGACGGTTTGATGACGCTTACAAATTCATTAGCCATGAGTGTAATTCTATCAACTTTCCTGCATAGGATGCACTAACACAACCCAAAGTCGCAAATCCTGCGCCTCGCCACACCCTTTGGATGTCATCGGCACCTCGCGCATCAATTCCACCGTCTTTTTCCTGTCATTCCGCAGGAACCTGCATTTGGAGGCTCTATTTCGTCATCCCATCGGAAATGAAAATATAGTTATAGACATTCCTCCGTGCCTCCGCGTTTTTCGCGTTCATCTTTGCCATTGCTCTTCGCCACACTACCAAGTACGCTGAATCAGCGGCCTTGTTCCCCCGACCTGCGGAAGTGGCGAAATTGGCAGACGCACCAGACTTAGGATCTGGCGCCGTAAGGCATAGGGGTTCAAGTCCCCTCTTCCGCACCAAACCGACTCCAGATGCAAATAAACGCCCTCAAATGACACGCTAAAACACCCAAGGATTCCGATGAGCCAAACCATCACCCAACCCGACAACACCACCATCACCCTCAATAAAACCGCCGATTATCGCGACTCCTACGCCAACAGCGTCCAGGTCCGGCTCTCCGTGTGGGACTTCCTGCTGGTCTTCGGAACGCTGGAGCAGCAAACCCGCGACGCCGTCTCCATACAGAACCTCCAGGGCGTTTATCTCAGCCCCCAACAGGCCAAAGC
>JALYTE010000063.1 GCA_030854435.1 Acidobacteriota bacterium
AGCGAATTCCGCAGTACGGACAATGCGATGCTCGACCCGCGCCTAATCGTTGAATGGATGCTGGCCGACGGCCTGCCTGCGCGATTGAGCCTGCAAATCCATAAGTACATCTGGGAGCCGCGCAAGAAGGGCGTCTAGCTGACCTCTTCACCGCCTCTGCTGCCATACTCGCGCGCGCGCCAACCCACCGGCTTTCCCATCAACTGCCGCACCAGCGCATACCACTGCACGCACAGCAGCAGCGCGATCCCCACGGGATGCAGCAGCGCCGACTTCAGCGGTTGTTTGAAGCGATGCGCTGCTAGCAAACGCGGCAGGAAACTTGCGAGGAGCGCAATCAGAAACAGGGTGCCCCATGTGATTGCGGCGAACGGCCTGCTGATGCCGATGATGAACATGTGGTGCCACTGTATGTATAGGCCGATGAGGAACGCGATGAGCACTAGACATGTCGGCGCGACTTGTCCAAGAAGCAGCGTCAACGTAATCGGCACAATCCGTTTCGGATCTGCAATCCCCTCTGTCGCATTCTTCGCCAAGCCCTGCCAAACCTTCGCCGCAGAATCGTACATTCGCACATGCGCCAGCGCGGTGATATCCGCGAGGTCGGTCCGAAATCCCGCGCGCCGAAACGTTCGCGGCAGCAGCAGTCCATCGTGCATCGTCGCGCGAATCGCCTCCTGCCCGCCGCTCACGAAGTACGCTTCGCGTTGACACATCATGAACTGCCCGCATCCGGCTGCCATTGCCGGATCGGTCGTTTTCCGCATCCGCTCGACCGGCAGAAATCCGAGGAGCACAAAGTGGATCAGCGGCAGCAGCAGCCACTCTAAAAACCCAATCGTGACGAGCCTCGGAAATCCCGAAACCAGGGCCGCGCCTGAGGAGCGCTGAAACGCCGCCATACGCGCGATCGCATCCGGCTCCAGGCGAACGTCCGCATCGAGAAACAGCATCACCGGAGCTTGTGAGTTTTGTGCGAGCTGCCAGCAAGCGTGTTGCTTGCCGTTCCACCCCTTCGGCAACGCGGCAGAACGCAACAACCGCAACCGAGCATCGCACGCCGCGACCGTTGCGACAATGGCCGCAGTTGCGTCGGTCGAAGCGTCGTCCAGCACCAACACTTCAAGCGCAACGCCCGCACTCGCCAGCACCGACTCGAGCGCAGCGCTGATGTTCGCCTCTTCGTTCCGCGCAGGTATCAGTACGCTGATATGCACTTCCTCCGCACCTTTATCTATGGGTGGTGGAGGCAGGTAACTGCGTAAATTGACAACGAACATCAATGCCGGACTTACCGCGCAGACGAATACCAAGACCGCCAATGCCATGAGCATCATCGCCGCGCCGCCTCGGACTTCGCATCGCGAGCTGAATGGTCTTCCTGAAAACCTTTACCTCCAAACAACGCTCGCACCCGCCGCCCCAGCCCATAAAATCCGCCGGTGCCGCGCCCCCCTTGCAGGAGCACGTCGAACAACAGCGGGTCGCGCGCCATCGACGCCTCGCGCAGCGTGTCCATTGCGGCTTCCAACGCCGACTCCAATTGCCGCGTGACCGCTTCCGTCGGTGCACCCGGATCCACGATCACGGCGGGTGCAAAGTGCAGCAGCGTCTCCGGCAACCGTTCATTCCAGAACGTGTATTCAATCGCAAGCGGCAGGACTGTAGCTTCTGGAACCCTTGCGACGAGGGCGGCGAGGCCCGCTTTGAACGCCAATGGACGCTCGCGCACGTCGGAAAATCGTCCTTGCGGCGTGACCCACAAAACTCCGCCGCTTTTCAAGACGGCTTCGGATATTCGCAAGAACTGCGCCGCGCCGCGAGGGGTCGCCAACTCCACCGGAAAAATGCCGATCTTGCGCAGAATTGGATAGCGAGCGAGCGGAACGGCGTCCATGGGCGCATAGTGTTTACGCGCCGGGAGCAGCGTTTGCGCGAGTAGAACGGACACCATGGGGTCCCACCAGGACGCATGGTTCGCATACACGATCAGAGGTCCGGTCGCATCGCGGAAGCGTTCAGCATGTTGCACTAGCACCGCGCGAAAGTGTCTTCTGAAATACGAGCGCACGATGCGCGTAAAAAATCTCAGCGTCGCAGCGGAGATCGCGGGAAGCGCATTTGCGTTGGGGTTAGAAGCCATGTGCGTATTCTGTCAGACTCCCATGGTCGCGCGCTTCCGCACATCGGCGTCGAGCGAGTCCGCCGCAATCCATCCCGACATCAGCACCATCGGCATTCCCGGGCCGGGATGCGCCGCGCCGCCAGCGAGGTACAAACCTGCGAGTTCCTTGCTGCGATTCGCCGGCTTGAATGCGCCTTGAAAAACTCCATGCGAGGAAATCCCGTAAATCGCTCCATTCAGAACGCGATAGCGGTCGTGAATGTCCTGTGGCGTGAGCGCCGCCTCGAACACGATGCGCTCCTCGATATCGTGCAGCCCGGCGGTCCGTTTCAGCTTGTCGAGAATGACCTGACGATACGCCGGAAACATCTTCGCCCAATCGTGATGCGGCCGCAGATACGGCGTGTGCACCAGAACGTACATCGCCTCGCCGCCAGCGGGAGCGCTCGTTGCGTCCGTCGCCGCCGTACACGCGAGATAGCAGGTTGGATCGGGTGCGGGCTCGCCCAGTTTATAGATCGTGTGAAACTCTTCGTGCGGGTCGCGCGAGAAAACAAAATCGTGATGCGCGAGATGCTCGTAGCGCTTGTTCAAGCCGAGATACAGCACCACGCCCGAACAAGCCGGCTCGTAACTCCGCTTGTGCTCGAACGCGCGCGCCGCCGCCGTTCCCGCCAGCAGTTCGCGATGCGTTCGCACCGCATCCTCATTGCTCACGACGGCGTCGAACGTCCTCTCTCGCCCGTCGCTCGTCACCAGCCCCGTCACCCGCTTCGCGCCATCGGTGGTCAATCGCACAACGTCGGTCTCGACATGAAACGCAACGCCTAATTCGCGCGCGAGCTTCACCATCGCCTCCGGCACAGCACGCGTCCCGCCCATCGGATACCAGATGCCTTCCTGCATCTGCATGTGCCCGATCGCGGTCAGAATCGCGGGCGAAGCGTCCGGCGACGATCCCACATATTGCACAAAATGGTCGAGCATTTGAGCGGCCTCGGGGTCGGCGATAAACTCACGCACGGTTGCCGCAACGCTGCTCCCCAGGCGCATGCGCAGTACGTCTTTCAAGACCTTCAGGTCGAACGCTCCACCCACGTCGATCGTGTCTTTCATCGACCCCACGGACTTCCAGAAGAAGAACCGGTCGGAGATGGAATGCAGCTCCCGCGAAAGTTCGAGCAGCTTGCGATACTTCACTCCCGCGCCTGGCCAGCGCGCTTCGAGCGTCGCCGCCATTTTATCTGCGTCGTCGAGTAGGTCGATGGTCGCACCGCTCTCGAAGAAGCATCGCCA
>JALYTE010000068.1 GCA_030854435.1 Acidobacteriota bacterium
CGGCTGCAACTGCGGCGGCTGCCCGCTCGGAGCCGCTGGTTGCTGCGGGGTTTGAGGCGCGCTTGAGGCAGGCGGTGCGGGCGTCGTCTGCGCGACTATGAACGGCGTTGCAAGGGCCAGAGCAGCGGCCATTGCCGCTCCCGCGAAAATACTGTTCATTCTGGGGTAGGTCACATTGCCCATCTTATCAACTTGGACGCACGGCGCATGCTTTGGGGGCCACTTCACGATGATATCGAGACAGTTCCATGGATCAACGATGCAGGATGTCCCATGTCCTTTTGATCGAGCAGTGATGCGAGGTGCCCCATGGACCTGCCTTTGCTTTTCTTTCTGTCATTCTCGCAGGGAACCTGCTGTTTTAAGCGCCACAAAGGATGCCCCATGCCCGAAGCTCACGGAGCCTCAATGCCGCAGCCGCTCCAACGTCGCCGTCAATTCCTCCGGCAGCTCCGACCTCAACTCTAACCGCACCTTCGTCCGCGGATGCAGAAACTCCAGTTCCGCCGCGTGCAGAAAATTGCGTTCCAACTCCACAGCTTCGCTATCGTCCGCTTTGTCGACCGGCACAATACGGTGCGGCGCGCCATACAGCGTGTCCCCGACCACCGGGTGACCCAGCGCCTGCATATGCACCCGAATCTGGTGCGTTCGTCCCGTCTCGATCCGCACTTCAACCAGCGTGAACTTTCCAAATGGCCCGTCGATCCGCTCCAGCACCCGCCAGTGCGACACCGCGCTGCGGCCGCCCATGCGCTGCGTCGTCATTCGAGTGCGCCGAACGACATCACGCGAAATCGGCAGCGAAACCGTGCCTTCATCCTTCTCCATCGCCCCATGCACCAACGCAATGTAGATTTTTCGCAGCCGCCGCTCCGCGAACATCTCGCCCAGCTTGCGATGCGCGCTGTCGTTCTTCGCCACGACGATCAGCCCGCTGGTCTGCTTGTCCAGGCGATGCACGATGCCTGGCCGCAACTCGCCGCTGACCTGCGAAAGGTCCTTGCCCAGATGAAACAACAGCGCATTCACCAACGTGCCCCTGTTGCGTTCCTCATCACCCGCGCCCGCATGGACCATCATCCCCGCGGCCTTGTTCACCACGGCCAAATCGTCATCCTCATAAACAATCTCCAGCGCAATGTCTTCGGGAGTCGCATGAAGCGGCTCCGGTCGCGGGTCGCCTTCGATCTCAATCAGTTCGCCGCCCTTCAACTTCTGTTTGCCCTTCGCTGGCTCACCGTTGACGGTCACCTGCCCGTTCTCGATGAGCAGCGTCACGCGCGCGCGGCTGATGTCGGGAAGCGCCTTCGCCAGATACGCATCGAGCCGCATGTCTTTCGCAGCCGACTCAGCAGTGATGCTGCGGATGCCATCCTCTGGCTCGAGGTCTTCGTGTACCTGTATCTCAGGCGGGGCTTCCACGTACGCCCTGGGCGCAGGATACCGCCTCGCCGACTGCTCTTCCTGCGGATGCTTGCCTCCGCTCGGCCCCGTCGTGACCAGCCCCGGCATATGCGCGAACGGCGATGGGGACGCCTGCATCTCTGCCGTGTCGATCATCTCGACCGTCGCTGCCGCAACGTCCTCCCCCGCCGCCCGCAAAGCCGCCTCGCGCTCCTGAATCAGCGTGCGCTGCTCGCGGTACTCCTTCTTCACCGAGCGACGGCGATCGCCCTTGGGCAGCATGTTCTGCGATGGCATCCTGGGTCTCGCGCTTCTGCCGCTACTCGCTGTCCCGTACAGTCCGGAACGCAGTATGACCATAATAGGGTACGACGTCAGCGCATATTCACGTCAGGCGCAGTTTTCGATTTATCACTCGCCACCGTGCTAAAAAAGTCTTCGACATCCTTTCGACACTCCTGTGGATGCTGATACCACATCTGATGATTCGCGTCCGCGAAGATGACGCTCCGACTGTGGGGCAGGAAGCGTCCCAGAGATTCGTCAATCAATAGCAGAAAGGGATAAGATCGGCCTCCAGAAATGATCAGGGTGGGAGTTTCGATCTTGCGCACCTGCTCCGGCGTGATCGTCGGAAACAGGGTGCCGCGGGTCATCATTACGTCCCACTCGTGGGCGTCGCGCAATGTATCTGATCTCTGCTCGGGCGTGAATTTTTGCCAGCCCTGCGGGTCATTGAAAACGTAGTTGATGAAAACACCGACTCCAGCGCTTGTGTCGCCTTTTCTGAACGCTGTCTGCATCGGCACCACCATGCGGTTCTGAATGTCCTGAAACATCGCTTTACCTTTGGCCGCCTCGCCATCCGGCAGACGGTCCAATAGCGAGACGGCGGGCGGCTCCGCCAACACCATCGCGCGGACCAGTTCCGGATGACGTTGAGCGAGGAAAAGTGCCGTCAGCGCGCCGTAGGAGTGGCCGACAATAAATACATTCTTCAAATGCCGGGCCTGGATAAAGGCGGCGAGATCGTCGGCGTCCGAGATCGCGGAATAATCGGCGCGTGCCGGATTTTTGTTGGGATAGTTGTATCTGCGGCTATATGCGATAGCAAGATAATGCTTGGAGAAAGCGTCAACCTGCTCCTTCCAGTAGCCGTAGTCGGCAAGAGAACCATGCACAAAGATGACCGGGTCTCCCGCGCCTTCCTGAACGTAGTGCAACGTGATTCCATCATGAATCGCAACGGTCCCGAAAACCGCTTGGCTCTGCGACGGTGCATGCACAGCACAGGTCGATAGAAGACATGCGATCGGAACTATCTTCAACCACATACTTTTTGCTGCTGCTGTTCTGATAAGCAAATGGCGCTCCCGCTATCGGCGATTCCTTCGTCCATACGATATACGCAGGCCGTGACAGATAGTTCCCAGGCCACCCCTAGAGCATATTTCCCTGAAGGTATAAAAGGTGTCACCTCGACCGGAACGCAGCGCAGTGGAGAGATCGCAGCATTTGTCTCTACGCTCTGCCTCAAAGCAAAGACCGACCCACTGGGCCGTGCTGCGAAGCGCAGGTGAACCCGTCTAAGACGGTGGGACTCAGCCGTGGCTCTTTAGGCTTTCCGGACTGGCGGACATAGCACACCGAGCTGAATTCACGAGCCGAACCCCTGTTCAATAAGTATTGGTTCAACCTGCGTTGTTCGAGCACCAACTTTGTAGGCCGGTCTCTGGGTTGGATGCTACCCGCGAACGCGCATTCGCGCAACTCCACCGGCGATCACTGACCACTGCCGTGGTCGGTCGTCTTGGCCTTCTGGGCTTCGGCCTTGTGCGCCTTCTTCACCAGGTCGCTCACCACCCTGCGCACGTCCGCGTTCGACCCCACCTGCTCGGTCTTCAACGCGCCGTTGGTGTCGATGGTGAAAAAATGCGGTATCGCATTCACGCTATAGGCCGTGCTGAGCGCGTGGTTCGCGTCGCGATACTGCGGCCACGTCATGTTGTTCTTCTCGACGAATTTCTGCCACGCGCCCGCATCGGAGTCGGTGCTCACGCTGATCAGCACCAGCATCGGGTCGTTCGCGTAGTCTTTCGCTATTCGCGCGACCTCCGGCAGCGTCTCCTTGCACGGCCCGCACCAAGTCGCCCAGAAGTCCAGCACCACAACCTTGCCATTCATGTTGTCCAGTTGCAGCTCTTCGCCGCCGCTGGTCACCATTCGGAACGGCGGGGCCATGGGCAGCGTGGCCAGATGCGGGTCGTCCGAGAACCGCTCGGCGCGCGTGCGCAACTTGTCGGACGCCGATGACATCTCGACATACTTCGCGAACGCGGATCTCGCCTCGGCATCGCGGCCCAGCATCGCCAGAGCGCGCCCGTCCTCAAACAGTATCTCGCGCGCTTGAGGCGACTTTGCCAGCACATCTTGAAACGCCGCTTCTGCTTGTTGCAACTGCTCCGGCTTGGGCTGTCCGTAGTTGAACCGCATCAGCGCTTCGCCGCGCATGCTCTCGGCGAACAGGACGTCGCGCGACTGCGTCGCCAGCGCTTCCATCTGTTGCGCGCTCTTCACGGCGTCCTTGTACGCGCCGGTCTTCGCCTGCAACGTAACAATCTCACGCAGACATGCGACACATTGCTCGTGCGCAACTTTGTTGGCGTGCTTCCAATTGTCCAGCCGCTCCTCTTGGGTCTGCTTGCGTTCTTGGGCTTGCGCCAGCGCCTTTTGAAATTTGGGATCGTCCATGTAAGGCGGTTGAGCGGCATGCGTTGAAGCATCGTTATTCTGAATCGCAGGTCGATTGGACACGGTTTCGCTCGCGACGAGGTTGGCTGGAGGTGGCGGCTTGGCCGGGTCGTCCATTGTGTATCCGGGCGGTACGCGAAACAGGGTCGGGTCCGGTTCAGCCCGGCTCAGGTGCTGGAACCGGTACGTCGTCTTTCCGACTGCAGGCTTGTCGACGATCGTCAGCATTGCCAGGTGCAACTCCGGCGAATACCAGCTTTCGGTCACTTCGGGTATCTCGCCGGGTTTACCACCGACAGACCGGAAATGACGAGTGGAGACGCCTTCCACCAACGGTGCCGTCTCGTCGAGCTTCTCGACGACGGCCTGGCTCGCAAGCGCGGCGGTTTCCTTCATCGGATAGCGCGTCACAACATTGTCGCCTACGGTCCAGCGATAGTGGACGTGCGCAACAACATCGAGAATGTCGACGGTCGGCAACCGGTCCACATATTTGAACTCCGACCGTGTCCGCCCCGCCGAGTCCCGCGAAATCTTCTCTTCCGCGTGGACCGGAACCGGGTCGGAAGATCCCGCCACAGGCTCGTAGTCGAGCGTGCGCGTCGCCGAGAAGGGAGCGCCCGTCAGGGGAGGCCCAAAACCCAACGGCAGGGTGTGCGTACTCTGTCCCGACGCGTCCGCTTGCATCGCACAAGCGGCCAAAACGAGCGAAAAGACGCTCCAAGTCAGCATAAGTTGAGCAGATTTACGCATGATCGAGACTCCAGAAAGTGAGGTCGCTTAATCATCCGCCGATTTTTGTGATGTAGCAAGCGTTTTTCGCAAATCTCCAGTTCAACTCGCTTTGCGCTCTTCGAGAACGTCGTCCAGCATCCCCGAAAGCGAGTCGGCGCGCGACCGCACCGTGCTCCGCGCGTGGGTCATGCTGCCCGTCAGCAAGTCGTGCCGCGCCCGCAACGCCAGCAGTTCGTCCGCGATATTGAGCGCCGCCAACACCGCCACGCGCAGCGAATCCACCGTTGCCCCATGGGCCGACACGGCTCGCATCTTCGCGTCGACGACCTCCGCCAGGCGATGAATGTGCGCTGGGTCCGTGCCCCGCAACTGGTACACCTGGTCGTAAATCTCAACCACAACGGCCCCGCTGTCCCGCGCCGCCAACTCGGCCCGCGACAACTCCGCCGCGCTCATCTGTTGTGCTTCCGCCACTCTCTTCCGTTCTCCTAACCTCTACAAAAGCTCATCCATCTGTGCGATCATCTTTTCCACCCGCTGCCGTACCGTTTCGCGTTCGCGAGTCAACGCTTCAAGTTGGCCCTGCGTCGAATCCGACGCCGCGAGCCTTTCCTGTAG
>JALYTE010000120.1 GCA_030854435.1 Acidobacteriota bacterium
GCGTCCGGCAACGTGATGTGGTCCATCAGATCGACGCTGGTGACAGGGTACTCGGTTATGCCGGAACACTGGAAGTTCGTCTGCACGGTGTAGGTCTTGTAGTAGATCGTGGCCGTGGCGCTGGTGGCCGAATCGGATTGAAGCGTGACCGGATAGGACAGGGTCAGCGGACTCGCAGCTGTTCCGCTTCCTCCAATCGTCAGTGCAGTGACGCCCAGCGTGTCGGTAAAGGTGCCATTGCCGTTGTTCGAGACACTGTTGCCGTTCGAGTCGGTAATCCTGCTGGAGGCCATCGCGGAGTTCGACTGTGGCGCATTGATGACCTGGCCGCTCCGCGTATACACCATTCCATCGTTAATGCCGTATGAATATCCAGACCCGTCGCTCGTCGATCCGTTTCCGGTTTGCGTATCCCCACTCTCACAAGACTTCAAATGATAGTTGAAGGAGTGCCTTCTGCCATAGGGATCGTGGTACGCAAAATACGACATGTACCCAAAATTAGGGAAACGTCCAATAGGCGGCCCGCAACTCACCCTCAGTTCTCGGACCTCCAAATACCCGGCGAAACCGCCGCCCAGCAGCGCGCCATGAAAGCCCCACCCGGAGTCGGGCTGCCAGCTTCCGCTACCGTTGCCCGACGGAGACCAAATGAGACCGTCGTACGCGAGCGTGTAGTTGAACGGCAGGCCGCGACCCTGCTTGTTGACGATAGGAATCTCAAAGTGCGTATTGAGGTTGCCGATATTGACGGTGTCGAAGCCCCGCGCATCGTACGACCCGAAGGCGTACAGACCGGTCCCCATGTTTTGCGCGACCGCAGCGGGAACGAAACTCAGCAATAAAGCGTACATGATACGGGGAGGACGGCTCATCGGGAACCTCTACGTAGAGAGCGAATTGTGGAATGGAAGCGGTCTCCAATCGGAGACCTCAACATCTGAAACGGAAACGGGGAACCAATGTGGGAGACGCTATTCCTATCGGATACATAAAGTCAAGTTAGTTGTTGGTCAACATTTCGATTCGCCACCTGCGCTAACATAGCCTCATGCGCACCCGCCTGCTTGCCCTGACTCTGGCTTTCGCCGCTGCTACCACGCTCCACGCCCAGAAGCCCATGGTCATCGAGCACGGCGCTTATGCCGTCCATCTCATCCAGCACACCATCGGCACCGAGCAATACACCGTCACCGACTTTGGCGACCACCGCGAGCTCACCGTCACTTCCTCGACCAACGACCGCGGCATGAAGCGCTCCACCACGTCGAAGTTCGACTTCTCCGCGAACTACACGCCCATCCACTTCGAGCAGACCAGCGACGCCCGCGGAGCCACCACGGTCTCAGAAGACTACTCGGCGACCAAGGTTCCCACCTTTGCCGGCCCGCCCTCCATGTCCGCGGCCATGCAAGCCATGATGCTGCGTTACTGGCTTGTCCACCATCGCCCGCTCAAACTGCCGCTGACGCGCAAAGCTGCTGGCGGTCTCCCGCTGGAGATCAAAGAGGTGGGCCACGATTCTTTCCTCATCGGAAACAATATGGTGCGGCTCACACGCTTCACCATCGCGAACCTCATCTTCGGTCGTGAGATCGTGTGGCTCAACGACAGCCGCCGCATCGCCGCTGTGATGACCTTCGCCGGTGGCCTGCCGCAGGAAGAAATCCTCGACGAGTATGCCGCAGCCTACGATCCGCTCTTTCAATCCGGCGTCCGTCAGGAGATGCTGGATCTCGCCGACCTGACCCGCGAGGTAGCGCCCGAAGCCACCGGCAGCTATGCCATCACCGGCGCTCGCCTGATTGACGCTACCGGAGCTCCCGCCGTCGAGCACTCCACCGTCCTCGTCCGCAATGGCAAGATCGCCGCTGCCGGTCCTGCGTCGAGCATTACCATCCCCGCCGGCATGCGCGTCATCCACGCCGAGGGCAAGTCGCTGCTCCCCGGCCTGTGGGAGATGCACTCGCACTACTCCGGCGTGGAGTTCGGCCCCGCTCTGCTCTCCGCCGGCGTGACCACCGCGCGCGACTGCGGCGGCGAGTTCGAGTTCCTCACCGCCGTCCGTTCAGCCATCGACAAGCAAAACCAACTGGGCCCGCGTCTCTTGCTCGCTGGACTCATGGACTCCGGCGGGCCGCTCGCCTTTGGCGCCGTCGACGTGAACTCCATCCCCGAAGCCGTCCACCAGGTCGACGTCTACGCCGACAGTCACTTCGATCAGATCAAGGTCTACACCCAGCTCCAGCCTGACGTTCTCACCGCCATCGCCGCCGAAGCCCACCGCCGTGGTCTCACCGTCACCGGCCACGTGCCGGCCGCGGTCAACAGCTTTCAAGGCGTCGCCGACGGCATGGACCAGATCAACCACCTCCAGTTCGTCACGCGCTCCATGCTGCCCGATGGGGCCAAGCAGCCCTTCACCCTGGCCGACCTCAACACCGAGCGCGCCAAAAAACTCATCGCCCTGTTCGTGGAAAAAGGGACCGTCATCGACCCCACGCTGGGCTGGGGCGAGATGGCCAGCCACCCCAAGGCGATCGCGACGGCCAGCTTCGAACCGGGCGTCGACGCTGCGCCCTTCCCGCTCGCCCACCGCTTTCGCAGCATGGGCGGCGCGACCGACCCTAAACTCTTCAACGACCGCATGGAGATCAACCGCAAGGTCGTCTTCGCGCTCTTTCAGGCCGGAGTGCCCATTGTCCCCGGCTCGGACACCGGCCTGATCGGCTACGGGCTCGACCGCGAGCTGGAGCTCTACGTCCAGGCCGGTATGACGCCCATGCAGGCGATCCAGTCGGCGACCATCGTCTCCGCACGCGCCATGCGCCACGACGCCGACTCCGGCACCGTCACCCCTGGCAAGCGCGCCGACCTCATCCTGGTCGACGGCAACCCGCTGGCCAACATCAGCGATCTGCGCAAGGTCACAACCGTCATCACCGATGGGCGCCTATATTCAACCCGGAAGCTGGCCGCAACCGTCGGCTTCACCCGCTAACTCTGCTGGTGGCGGGTAAGAAGTCGCGGACGTTGTGAGTCACGATGGCATCGGCCGATCCGTTGATGGCCGCTTCCAGAACAAGTTCATCGCCGGGATCTCGGAGTTGTGAACGGAAGCGATACCGGATGGCCACGGGCGTGATGAAGTCGGCGAGGTCACGCAGCAAGGCGTCCAATCGTTCATCACTGAACTGATGAACTGAACTGATGAACCGCTTGCTGCTCGGGGCGGCTCGGTACCGTTTCGTATTCGAGGAAGAGAGCCTGTGAGGTTGGAGCGAGGAACTTGCGTTGAGACAGCAGGTCGACCAGAGCGCGTGAAGCGCCGTGGCGACTGCGAAAAGCTGAGACGATGACGCAGGTGTCGAGAGTGAGGGCGCACGGGAGAAGGTTACGCTATTGGCGAGTGGCTTCAATTGACGTGCTGCCCCGGCCACCCGTCAGACTTAGGCAGCCGCCTTGACGGCTTCGCTGCTGTAGGC
>JALYTE010000124.1 GCA_030854435.1 Acidobacteriota bacterium
GGGTTGTCGTGGGCGGCGACGACGTGGTCATCATGGCCGGGCCGTGCTCAGTCGAGAGCCGCGATCAGATCCAGTTGAGCGCGAAACAGGTTGCCGCAGCAGGCGCGCAGTTCCTGCGTGGAGGCGCGTTCAAGCCGCGCAGCTCGCCGTACAGCTTTCAGGGCATGGGCGTCGAGGGCTTGAAGATCATGCGCGCGGCGGCCGACGAGTTCGGCCTGCTGGTCATCACCGAGGTCATGGAGATTTCGCAGATTGAGCCGATGCTGCCGTACATCGATTGCTTCCAAGTAGGCGCGCGCAATATGCAGAACTTCAATCTGCTGCGCGAGCTTGGCCATGTGCGCAAGCCGGTGTTGCTGAAGCGCGGCATCGCGGCGACGATTGAGGAAGTTCTGTTGTCGGCCGAGTATATTCTCTCCGGCGGCAACTACGACCTCATGCTGTGCGAGCGCGGCATTCGCACCTTTGAAACCTACACGCGCAACACGATGGATATTTCGGCGATTCCGGTGCTGAAACACCTGACCCATCTCCCCGTGTTGGGCGACCCGTCGCATGGGGTGGGCAAGCGCGACCTGGTGCCGCCGATGGCGCTGGCATCGGTGGCTGCGGGAGCGGACGGGTTGCTGATGGAGATGCATCCGAACCCCGACAAGGCGCTGTCCGATGGCGCGCAGTCGCTGTTCCCGGAGCAGCTTGAGAAGCTCGTCGAGCAGTTGCGCAGACTGGCGCCGATTGTGGACCGTCGCATCGCACCCGCCATCGTTGCGGCCAATGCGGGCGCGGCGGCTTAGGAGCAGTTGAGCGTGCGCCGCGTCGCGATCGTCGGGACCGGGTTGATGGGCGCTTCGGTGGGCTTGGCGCTGAAGGCCGCGGACTTCGACGGCGAAGTGCTGGGCTGGGACGCGAATCCCGCCGAGCTTGCAGCGGCGCGTGAACTCGGGGCGATCGATCATACGATTCCATCGCGCGAGGCCGTGTTGGAGTGCGGCGCGGAGTTGTATCTGCTGGCGACTCCGGTGCTGCCGATTCTGGACTGGATGCAGCGGCTTGCGCCTGCGCTGGGCGAGGGGCAACTCGTCACCGACGTGGGCAGCACCAAGCGCGAGATTTCGACGCTAGCTGCGCGCGTTTACAACGGTGCAGGGCAAGCGGCGTTCCTTCCCGGCCACCCGATGGCGGGGAAGGAATCGGGGGGCGCGGCGCTGGCCGAAGCGACGCTCTTCCGCGGCGCGACCTGGCTGTTTACACCTGTTGGCGAAACCGAATCCGCGCTGGTGACCGAGTGGCGCGCGTGGGTCGAGCGCATCGGCGCTACCCCCCGCGACATGGAACCGGAGGCACACGACGAGGTGTGCGCGTGGGTGTCGCATCTGCCGCAGATGGTTTCTACCGCGCTGGCCGCACTGCTGGAAGAGACATTTGCCGAAGATGCGGAGTTGCTCGCCGCGGTGCAAACCATCGGCGGCCGTGCGCTGCGGGAGACGACGCGGCTGGGCGCGAGCCCTTACAGCATGTGGCGCGACGTTGCGCTGACCAATACGGAGCCGATCGCAGCGAGCCTGCACGCTCTGGAGCAGCGGCTGGCGCATCTGCGCGAGAACCTGCGGACGCCGGAACTGCGCGAAGAGTTTGTTTTGGCGAACCGGTTTCGGGCCAAACAATAGCGGCGGCGCGCGAGAGCGGGTTGCCGTATAAATGAAGAAACAATAGTTGGGCCTGAAAACCATTTGAACGATGCGCGCAGAAGTCCGCGATGGTTTATGGGGCTTATCTTGAATTTCAGGAGATTGATCCATGCGAATTACACGTCGAGTTCTATTCGTCATCAGCGCGGTTCTTTTTGCGTTTCCCGGAGTTGCGGCCTGGAGTCAGGCGTATACGTCGGTCGTCATTTTTGGCGATTCCCTTTCGGACACGGGCAATGACGCCACAGTCAGCGCGGCCAAGAACACGGTGAATGCGCAGGTCCCGGGGCCGGCCTCGAACTACGCGCTGGGGCGGTTCACAGATGACTCGAATACGGTCCCGGCGGCGCGAAACTTCATGGGCGTGTGGATCGAGCAGGTGGCGGCCAAGCTCGCCGCGAAGCCTGTGGTGTTGAATTCGCTGGCTGGCGGCACGAACTATGCTTACGGCTTTGCGACCACCGATGTGGGCACGAGTCTGTTTACATACGGGCCGGGGAACGCGCTTTCGTTCACGGTGAACAATATGGGGCAGCAGGTCACGGACTATCTGGCGACCAATCCAGTGATTACGAGCCAGACGCTTTTCGTGGTGTGGGGCGGGGCGAACGATCTGCAGAATGCGACCAGCGCAGCGGCCATTGGGGCGGCTGCGGTGCGCGAGGCGGGACTGGTGCAGCGCCTGGTTTCGGCGGGAGCGACGGACATCATCGTTCCGAACCTGCCACCGCTGGGCCTCATTCCGCGCTTCAATGGGTCGTCTGCGGCGGCGCTTCAGGCGACGCAGGCGGCGCAGGGTTTCGACCAGTCGCTGGCCCAAGCCCTGGCGGGGCTTCCGGCGGCCAATCCCGGCGTTACGCTGCATGTTTTTCAGCTCGATACGTTTACGCTGTTCAACACGATTGTCGGACCGCCGATTATGGCGCCGCTCGCGAACGTGACGATGAGTTCGCAGGGCATGTCGGCGGTGAATCCGGACACGTTTTTGTTCTGGGACGATCTGCACCCGACCACCGTCGGACATAGTCTGCTCGCCGCGGCGGCGCTGACGCTGATTGGCACGCCGGTCACGACAACTACGGCGGTGACCTCGAGCAACCTTGCGGCGAATTTGAACTCGTCGATCACATTGACGGCTTCGGTGACAGGCACTTCCGGCACGCCGACGGGCAATGTGACGTTCCTCGATGGGACGACGCCGCTGGGCACGGCGTTGACGAATGGCTCGACGACGACGGCCACGGCAACGCTGACGACCTCGGCGCTGACGGCCGGGACGCATTCGATCACGGCGGTCTTTACGGGCGTCAACGGGTATGTGAGTTCGACGTCCGCTGGGATATCGGAAGTGGTGACCGCCCCGGCGTTCACGAGTTCGCTCACGCCGACTTCGCTCACGATTTTGAGCGGGCAGGCTGGCAACACGACCATTACGGCGAGCCCTGTCGGCGGGTTCAGCGGGACGGCGACGTTTGCCTGCGGGACGGTGCCCGCGCACTTTGCGTGTACGTTCGCGCCCGCTTCGCTGGCCCTTTCAGGCAACAACGCGCAGCAGACCACGGTGCTGACCATCGGCACTTCGAATTTGACTTCGCTGACGATGCCCGCGCGGCCCGGCGCTCGGGAATTGCCGGAGATATTCTCGGCCCTCGCGGTGTTCCCCTGCCTCGGGTTGTTGAGCGTCGCAGCGTTCCGGCGGCGCAAGCTCCTGGGACGGAACGTCCGTTTGCTGGCGGTGCTGACGATGCTTGCGGCGGGCGCGGTCGTGGGCCTCACCGGGTGCGCGGGCAGTTACACGCCTCCCAACCATAACGCGGCGCCGGGGACCTACGTTGTTCCGGTCATGGTCACTGCGGGGGCCACCACGACGACGTTGAATCTGACGGTGGTGGTGCAATAAAGGCTTGCGCAAAGTGGCGGGATGGGATTAGAGTCTGACCACGCACCTTTTTACCCAGTCCGTCGATGCACGTACCGGGACATGCTGTTCCCTTAACGATTCAGATCGATTCGAGGAGTTTCTATGCGCGTTACCGCACTTGCAACAATTATGCTTCTTGCCGCTCCGTTCGCCATGAGCGGTCAATCCACGCCGGACGACCAAGTCCCGGCGAGCTTTGTCAACAATATGCCGGTCCACATGCGCCTGAGCAAGACCGCCAATGCCGGCGGCGGTTCTCTCGGCAGCAAGACGAACGCCGCCGTCCTGGGAGTGGATTCCATTCCGAACTGGAGCAGCTACTTCTATTTTCCCGGCGTCGATTCCAATGGCGGCAATCAATACACCTGGCAATACACCATGGCGGGCAATGCGCCCACCGCCCGGAACGGCGTGGACCGCGGTGGGGACGTGCAATTCTCCGGAGCGACGACGCGCATTGGTGCGCCTGTGATTCCGGTGAACCTCGACCTCCGAGATTTTGACGGGACTCCGCGCTTTGTGAATGGGAACCGGTTGTATTCGCCGGCCACCCAATTTGTGCAACCGGTGCTGAACTCGCCGGTTTACTCGACATCCAGCTTCGACTCAGGTTCGCAGCCGACGCAGTTCGCCGACGCGGTGCATAAGGCGGAGTTCTTCGGCAAAGCGCCGGACGACTGGCATACGCTGCTGCTTCCGCGCGTGGGGCCTCCGCAGACGATGGTGTTGATCCGGGGGACGTACCGTTTTGCGCTGAATGCGGACGGGACGTGCTGCTTCTTTGTAGAAATCGATGAGAACGCTTTCATCAACGCGTTTTTTCCGTCGTCGCCGACCGACACATCGACCCCGATTGGCGCGGCTGAGAATTCGGGTGAAATTCGCACCCGGGACATGTCGAGCTTCCTGTTCAACAACGCGCTTCTCTATGCC
>JALYTE010000145.1 GCA_030854435.1 Acidobacteriota bacterium
CGCGAAGTCGACGCTCTGGGCGGCATCATGGGCGAAGTCGCTGACGCCTGCGGTATCCAGTTTCGGCTGCTGAACACCTCGCGCGGTCCGGCCGTCTGGTCGCCCCGCGCGCAATGCGACAAGGCCCTCTACCGCGTAAAAATGCGCGAAAAGCTGGAGTCGATTCCGAACCTCTTTATCAAGCAGGCCGAAGTCGTCGATCTGGTCTTTGAAGAACAGGGATTAGGGATTAGGGAACAGGGATTAGAGACTCCGGCAGATAGTGACGAAACGGCAAACCTAATCCCTAATCCCTACTCCCTCATCCCTGCTTTACCCCGCTGCACCGGTGTTCTCCTCCGCGATGGCCGCGCCCTCTCTGCCCGCGCCGTCATCGTTACCACCGGCACGTTCCTCAACGGCCTCATCCACTGCGGCGAGCAGCAATACACCGCCGGGCGCTCCGGCGAACCCGCCAGCGTCCTGCTCGGCGAATCCCTCAAGAAGCTCGGCCTGCGCGAGTGCCGCCTCAAGACCGGAACGCCACCCCGCCTCGACGGCCGCACCATCGACTGGTCGAAGTTCGAAGAGCAGCCCGGCGACGCCGACCCCACGCCGTTCAGCTTCCGCTCGGCGACAGGGAGCAATGGCGCATGGACGCCGCCGCTGCGCCAGATTTCCTGCTACATCGCGACCACAACCCCCGAAACGCTGGAGCTGATCCGCGCCAACGTCCACCGTTCCCCCATGTACACCGGGCAGATCGAAGCCATCGGCCCGCGCTACTGCCCCTCGATCGAAGACAAGATCGTGCGCTTCCCGGACAAGACGCAGCACCAGTTCTTCCTCGAACCCGAAGGCCTGAACACGCACGAGGTCTACATCAACGGCATGAGCACGTCCTTGCCGATCGAAGTCCAGGCGCAAATGGTGCATAGCATCCCGGGCTTGGAAAACGCAGAGATGCTGCGCCCCGGCTACGCCATCGAGTACGACGCGATCGACCCCACCGAACTCGACCGCACGCTGCGGGTGAAGAAGTTCGAGGGCCTCTTCCTCGCGGGTCAGATCAATGGGACATCAGGGTATGAGGAAGCGGCCTGCCAGGGCCTGATGGCGGGCATCAACGCTGCCCTTAACGTTCGAGGCGAGAACACTTTTACCCTCGACCGCACCGAAGCCTACACCGGAATCCTCATCGACGACCTCATCTCCAAGGGCACCGACGAACCGTATCGCATGTTCACCTCACGCGCCGAGTTCCGCCTGCATCTCCGCATCGACAACGCCGACACCCGCCTCACCCCTCACGGCCGCAGGCTTGGCCTGATCGACGACGCGGCTTGGGCGGTCTACGAAGCCAAGCAAGCCCGCGCCGCGGCGTTCAACCAACTGCTCGAAGCGACAAAAATCACTGCCGCCGACATCGCCACTCTAAGCTCCAGCGCTCTAAGCTCTAGGCTCATTGAAAACCCTGAATCTCAGCCCGCAACAAATCCGGGTGCCCCATGTCTCGATTCTGAGACATGGGTTTCCGCGCCCGCACAACCGCTCATCAAGGGCGACCGCTTCGCCCAACTGCTCAAGCGCCCCTCCATCACCATCGAGCAACTCGTCCCCGCACTGATCGACCGCATCCGCGCAACGCCCCAACTCACCCCCTGGGCGCTGGCCATCGGAGAGAACCCGACCAAGCTCCCCGTCTGGGTGCGCAACGAAATGAAGACCGTCGAAACCGGTATCAAGTTTGCCGGCTACCTCGCCCAGCAGCAGCGCTCGATGCAGCGTCTTCGCAACGACGAAAAGCGCGGCATCCCCGCCTGGTTCGACTACACCGCCTGTAGCGGCCTCTCCCGCGAGATGGTCGAGAAACTCAGCCGCGTCCGCCCCTCCACGCTGGGCCAGGCCAGCCGCATGTCGGGCGTCACGCCCGCGGCCGTCTCGCTCGTCCAATGCTTCCTCGAAATCCAGGCCCGCGGTCGCACCGCTTGAGTTAGGCGGTTTATATTTGACCTATGGGAATTTCAGTCAAAATCACGACACCGATGCCGACCTCCGACGAACTCGCAAAGGAACTCGGCATCTCAGCCAAGCGTCAAAGGGAAATCCGGCAAATTGTTGAAAGGGCGGCGCGGCGTCTCGAAACCAACGCCTCCCGACGCGCGACTGCTGCGAAGAATTCCATACATGGAAGCAAGGCAGCATAATTGCCTCCCCGCACAGTTGTCGACAAGAATGTTTTCCTTAACATCCCCTACGATCAACCCTTTGAGAAGTTGTACCTGGCTTACATTGTCGGATTGATTCAACTCGGTCTTACACCGTTCGTCACTCTGGCCATACCCGGTGGAAATGCTCGTCTGGACAGGATCTTCGCTCTGATTCAGTCGTGTCGATTCTCGATTCACGATCTTTCGCGCGTCCAGATCAGCGCTACCCCGCCCGCGACCCCTCGATTCAATATGCCCTTTGAGTTGGGATTGGCGGTCGCGTGGTCCAAGCTTCATCCAGAGAGGCATACCTACATTCCATTCGAAACGATGAATAGACGAGCGCAGAAGTCGCTCAGCGACATGGCGGGCTCGGACTTCAATATTCATGATGGGACCCCGATGGGCGTCATGCGAGAACTTTGCAGTGCCTTTGTAAACCAACGCAATCGCCCGGATGTGCCGACCATGATGCGAAGGTATGCGATCGTGCAGGACGCCGTGCCGCTGATCATTCAGCGCGCCGGCGCAAAAAGTATCTACGAAGCGCGCGTGTTCGCGGAGCTGGTATTTGCGGCAAGCGAGTCACTCCAATCTGCGCCATAAGCGGCACGTCGCCCGGATGTGAACTGTACCACCCTTCACCGCGTCTAACGTCCATGTATTCTCCCGGCCAATTGCGGCTCCTCATGCTCCTTTGTGCCGCCTCATCCATACGCGCGCAAGCACCCCAGCCCACCACCTCCACTCTCACCGTCCAGGTCCAGGTCGTCGCCATCGACGCTATCGTGCGCGACCCCGGCGGCCAGCGCCTCCTCGACCTCGACAAAGACGCCTTCACGCTCAAGGTCGACGGCAAGCCTACGTCGATACGTTACTTCAACCGCGACAACGATCTGCCCCTCACCATCGGCCTGATGATCGATTCGAGCGAGAGCCAGCGCATCTACTTCGACGAGCAGGCCCTTTCGAGCGACATCTTCTTCACCAACACTCTGACCAACCCCAAAGACCGCGCCCTCGTGGCCCTCTTCGACACCCGCGTCGTGCTGCTCCAGCCCATGACGTCGCGCCTCTCCGCCCTGCGCAACGCGCTTCGCCGCCTCGATTACCGCGACCCCGGCACCCAGGGCGGCACTCTGCTCTACGACGCCATCGCCGCCGTCAGCAAGTCCGTCGTCAGCAGCGAACCGGGCCGCCACGCCCTCGTCGTGCTCACCGACGGCGACGACAACGGCAGCCGCGCCTCGCTCAAGGACGCCGTCCGCCAAGCCCAACTCTCCGACGTCGCCGTCTACAGCGTGCTCTACACGCGGGAGATGATCGGCGGAACGCAGTATCCGTCATCACGGTCCATGCGTCCTTCGGGCATCAACGTCATGCGCGAAATCTCGAAGGCCACGGGGGGACGTGCGTTCATCGTCGGAGCGGGCACGCCCATCGCGGAGATATTTTCCGAGATCGAACTCGATCTCCGCTCACAATACCGTTTCGGCTTCACCCCGCCGCCATCGAAGCCAGGCCAGCGCCACGCGCTCGACCTGCGCACGGGAGACAAACGTCAGACCATTCAGGCCCGCGCCAGCTACTACACGCCTAACTGATTTCTCCCCGGACGCATCTCGGCAGGCAGCCCCACCCACAACCCGATCTTGGGTGCCCCATTCATGCACGTTCTTTGCGCATGGGTGGGGTAAGAGGGTGCCAGGAGATACGATGTGACTTCATGGTGGACTTGGGATCGGATCGAGCGGGAGTACACCCCACCCATCGCATAAAGCCGGGATGAATGGGGCACCCGCACCAGGCATTGATGAGAATCCATCTCCTGGAGGGCCTGAAGAAACAGGCGCGTTAGATGAATCGGTGCGGCGCGCCACACCGGCCACGCCAAGCAAACCGGTGCCGAGCAGAAGGATGGTCGAGGGTCGGATCCGTCAAAGAAAGACTTGAAATACTGACGGTTCTAGCTACCCAGCTCTATGAGATAACACGTTCGATATAAATAGCGAGGCTGCTGGTAAAGTAAAATCCAAGCAGAGAGGTAAACGAAATGCTGGCCGACGATTTGAATGTAGAATTACTAAAGCGCCGAGCCATGTCTTTCAAGGTGACACGAACGAATTTCCTGAAGTGGACAGGGGCTAGTCTCGTGTGCTGGTTGACAGGAGCTCTTGCGCTGGCCTCAATTTTCGCGCGGCCAAGTGTCTCCGGTCGCATTATACATATATGTGTTTCCCTAGCATTCCTGTCCGGTGCAGTTGTGGCAACCGTGATCGCCTTCCTTCGTTACCGAGATTGGAGATTTGTGCGAATGCAGCAATTTCACTAGATCTACAATTTTGGCAGTAGACCACTCTCCACCAGCATCGGAGGCCGCCGCGCCTTCGTCGCCTGCTCGAAGGCGTAGGCCCAGCCCAGCAGGTCGCCGTCGCGCCAGGGCCGCGCGCTGATCTCCAACCCAAACGGGAGGCCGCTCGGATAAAAACCTGCGGGAACCACAATCGCTGGCACCCCGATGCGGTTCACCCAGCCTGTCGCGGAGTGCGGGCCGCTGCTCAACTCTCCGTTCTGGGGCATGGTTTCGTCGGGCGGCGGCATCTGCGCGCTGGGATAGATCAAGCCATCGAGATGCAGTCGGTCGAGCGCAGCCACATACTCCGCGAGCGACGCCCGGCGCGGCGCAAAGAACCTCGCCTCGGCCAGCGGATCGTCGGCCAGTCGCACTTGTGGAGGCGGCGGAGGTGCTTTCCCCACCAACGCTCCACTCGCTGAAACTGCGGCACCGTCAGGGCGCGCGCCCGCGAACACCGCCGGCCATGCGATGCCCGTCGCCGCCGAGAACTGCTCGGCAGTGCGGTACTGCGGCGGGCCAAACGCCGCCAGCCAGCGGTCCGCGCCGTCCTTGCGATAGGGCGCGGTCAGGGATTTGCGACCGCCATCCAGAAAGCCGACCGGCAACAGCGCGTCGTCAATCACCACCTCGGCCCCCGCCGCTCGAAATGCCGCTACCGCTTGCATCAGCATCGCGCGCGTCTCCGGGCGCAGACCATCTTCCTTCTCCGTAAAAATGAACGCAGGCACGCCGAACCGCTTGCCCTTCAGCGCATCTTTTTTCAGGTAGGCCGTGTATGGTGCGGCCTGAGCCTTCACCGCCGAACCTTTTGTCTCGAAATCCAGCGGGTCCTCGCCCGCCATCACACCCAGGGCGATGGCCGCGTCGGTCACATTGCGCGCAATCGGCCCGGTGTTGTCGCGCAGCCAATCGAGCGGCGCAATCCCCGCGATGCTCACCAACCCACGCGTCGGCAGCATCCCCACCACGGAACTTGTCCCAGCGGGCATGCGAATGCTGTTCGCCGTGTCCGTCCCCGTGCCCAGCACCACCATGTTCGACGTCACCGCAGTCACGGTCCCGCCCGACGAGCCGCCGGGCGAAAACCTCACAT
>JALYTE010000151.1 GCA_030854435.1 Acidobacteriota bacterium
CATGGGAGAACCGCGAGGACACCGCGGTCATCGACGAGCCGTTCTACGCGCATTACCTCATCGAAACCGGCGTGCAACATCCCGGCCGCGACGAGGTGATCGCCGCGCAATGCCCCGATTCCGCGCAGGTCGCGGCGATGCTCACCGGGCCGATCCCGGGCGGCAAGGCGATCTGGTACCAGAAGCACATGACCCAGCACATGTTGGCGGACATGCCGCTGGATTGGCTGGATGACGTCAGCAACTGCTTCCTGATCCGCGAACCGGAGGCGGTGGTCGCATCGTTCACCATCCAGCGCCCCGACGCCGCCGCGTGGGAACTCGGATTCGAGCAACAGGCGCGCTTGTTCGATCACGCCTGCGACCGGCTCGGCGCCGCGCCGCCGGTGATCGACGCGAGTGATGTATTGAAGGATCCGCGCGAGATGTTGGGCGCGCTGTGCGCGCGCTTAAGCATCCCCTTCAGCGAGCGCATGCTGCGCTGGCCGCGCGGCCAGCGCAGCAGCGATGGCGTATGGGCGCCGCATTGGTACGCCGCGGTGGAACGCTCCACCGACTTCGCGCCGTATCGGCCACAAGAAACCAAGCTCACTGCATTTCAGCAGAAGCTGGCTGAGGAATGTAGGCCGTTTTACAAGCGGCTGGCGGAACACCGGTTGGCACACTCGCCGAGATAGCCCATGCACGAACGACCGCCCTTCCATCTCGCCTTTCCCGTCGCCTCGCTCGCCGACGCCCGCGCGTTCTACGGCGGATTGCTCGGTTGCCCGGAAGGCCGCTCCAGCGAAACCTGGGTGGATTTCGATTTTCATGGCCACCAGATCGTCGCGCACCTGGCGCCGGAGGAACTGCGCGCCGCAGTGGTGCACGACGTGGATGGCGATGACGTGCCGGTGCGGCATTTCGGTCTGGTGCTGGACATGGCGGACTGGCACGCCTTTGCCGAGCGGCTGCGCGCGGCGGACACGCGCTTCGCGATCGAGCCACACGTCCGCTTCGAGGGCCAGCCCGGTGAACAAGCCACAATGTTCCTGCGCGACTCCAGCGGCAACGCGCTGGAGTTCAAGGCGTTCGCCGATCACTCGCGGTTGTTCGCGAAATAATCCGCCTTGCGTGACCCGACAACGGCCACCATCTTCCTGATGCCAAGGAGACAACGCATGCCCAATTACAGCAAGAATCCGGGAGCGCTCGCGCGCTTGACGCCCGAGCAATTCCGCGTCACACAAGAAGCCGCGACCGAGCGGCCCTTCGACAACGCCTATAACGCCAACAAGGCGCCCGGCCTTTATGTCGATGTCGTCTCAGGCGAGCCGTTGTTCACATCGCTGGACAAGTTCGAAAGCGGTTGCGGATGGCCGAGTTTCACCAAGCCGGTTGCAGCGGACAATGTCATTGAGAAAAACGACGCCAGCCACGGCATGGCCCGCACCGAAGTGCGCTCGCAACACGGCGACAGCCATCTCGGCCACGTCTTCAACGATGGCCCACGCGACGCCGGCGGCCTGCGCTACTGCATCAACTCCGCATCCTTGCGCTTTATTCCGCTCGACAGACTGGAGAGCGAAGGCTACGGCGATTACCGCAAGCTGTTCGACCATAACGACAAGGAGTCGAAGTCATGACGACCGAACGCGCGATCCTCGCCGGCGGCTGTTTTTGGGGCGTGCAGGATTTGATCCGCCGCCAGCCGGGCGTGATCTCCACGCGCGTCGGCTATTCCGGCGGCGATGTGCCCAACGCGACGTATCGCAAGCACGGCAGCCACGCCGAAGCGATCGAAATCACTTTCGATCCGCAGCAGATCAGCTACCGCACGCTGCTGGAGTTCTTCTTCCAGATCCACGACCCGACCACGCGAGACCGCCAGGGCAACGACACGGGCATGAGTTATCGCTCGGGGATTTATTACACCAGCGATGAACAGAAACGCGTCGCCGAGGACACCATCGCCGATGTCGAAGCTTCGGGAATCTGGCCCGGAAAAGTCGTCACCGAAGTCGCGGCCGCCGGCGATTTCTGGGAAGCGGAACCCGAACATCAGGATTACCTGATCCGCTATCCGGACGGCTACACCTGCCATTTCATCCGGCCGGAGTGGAAGTTGCCGCGGCGGAAGCAAGTCCCTAAGGTGAGTTGAAAGAGGTCACGACCGTAATGAAGAAGCATCCGCACCCCGGCGATCTGCTGCGCGAAGACGTGCTGCTGCCGCTCGGGATAGAAGTCACCGACGCCGCGCATCGGCTCGGGATGTCGCGCACAATGTTGTCGCGCGTCATCAACGGCCGAGCCGGCATCAGCCCGGATTTGGCGATCCGGTTGGAGCGGGCCGGAGTAAGCAACGCCCGATTCTGGATGACGCCGCAGGCCAACTATGAGTTGTCGCGGGCGAAACAGCGGAAACAGCCGGCCGTGCAGCGCCTGCAAGCCGCAGCGTGAGCACTTCTTGGAAGCCGATCCGGAACATCAGGATTACCTGATCCGCTATCCAAACGGTTACACCTGCCATTTCATCCGGCCGAAGTGGAAGCTGCCGCGGCGTGAGAAGATCGGCTGAACTAATTTAATTCTGCCGTCCCCTCTCTTTTTTGGAACAGCCAAAGTTACGCGACAGCTTTTAGCGTTCCAAGCTTTTGGCCAAGGTTACGACGGATGCTTTGGTCAATGTGCCAGCGGGGGAGGACAGCTGCTGTCAAAGCCTCTTCGTTCCAGAGCTTCGACAGTTCATCCATACTCCATCGACCTGTGCGTTTGAGGGCTTTCGCGCTCATGACAGTTTCGGTCAACTGCTGTTCAAACCATTCGTGAACAACTTCTCGAACTGTTGTCTCACCCGACGTCCCCCCGTAATTGAGTAGCACGCGCGTTTAGAGTCCGATCCCATTGATGAAGGAGATCGGACATGAAGAAGCTGTTGGCCGAGTCGCTGCTGGAGATCGAGGTGACGCGGGAGGCGTTGCGAAAAAAGTGGTGACCGCACCAGCGCGACGGCTGCTGG
>JALYTE010000156.1 GCA_030854435.1 Acidobacteriota bacterium
ATGCGTCGAAGATCGACGAGGTGGTGCTGGTCGGCGGGCAGACGCGTATGCCGAAGATCCAGCAACTGGTGAAGGACCTGTTCGGCAAGGAGCCGCACAAGGGCGTGAACCCGGATGAGGTTGTGGCGATTGGCGCGGCGGTGCAGGCAGGCGTGCTGGGCGGCGAGGTGAAGGACCTTCTGCTGCTTGATGTAACTCCTCTTACGCTGAGCATTGAGACTATGGGCGGAGTTGCGACGGGAATGATCGCGCGCAATACGACCATTCCGACCAAGAAGTCGGAGACGTTTTCGACTGCGGCCGACAACCAGACCGAGGTTGAGGTGCATGTGTTGCAGGGCGAACGTCCGATGGCGGCGCAGAACCGCACGCTGGGCAAGTTCAAGCTGGGCGGGATCCCTAGTGCGCCGCGCGGCGTGCCACAGGTCGAGGTCACGTTCGACATCGATGCGAACGGCATTTTGAACGTGACGGCGCACGACAAGGCGACCGGCAAGGACCAGAAGATTACGATTACGAGTTCTTCGGGCCTGAGCAAGGAAGAGGTCGAGCGCATGGCGAAAGACGCCGAAGCGCACGCGACTGAAGACAAGGAGCAGAAGGACAAGATCGAGGCGCGCAATGGGCTGGACTCGATGGTGTACAACGTCGAGAAGATGTTGAAGGACGGCGGCGAGAAGGTCGATGCGGCGGACAAGACTGACGTTGAGACGGCGCTGGCCGATGCCAAGACGACGCTGACCGGCGATCCTTCGGTGAAGGAACTCGACGCTGCTCGCGAGCGCTTGACGACGGCGAGCCATAAGTTGGCGGAGGCGCTGTACAAGGCCAATGCGGCGAGTACGGCTCCGGCTGAGGGCGAAGCAGTCGCTGCTGAGGAGCCGAAGAAAGATGAAGGCGTGATCGACGCGGAGTACGTCGACGCGGAGCACAAGTAAGTAGAGTTCGGCATTTCCTCCGGGGCTAAAGCCCGCTCTTTTGAGGACGGGATTCAGGGGCCTAAAGGCCCCTGCTCCCTCCGAAAAACCACCTACCCTTGAATGTTGCTCTATACCTTCGAGAGACATGCTTTAGAACCGAAAGACGGTGCGGTGCGTACTACAGAGGGGGAGCGCTTCCGGGATCGGGGGCTCCTCCTCAATTTCGTGTCGAATTTGCAGTGGCAAGATGTGTACCGCATCAAGTATCGCGAAAGCGGGTTTCTAAAGAAGTGACCTTGCGGCGCGCGGCTTGCGTCCAATGGGAGAGAGGTGGAGAGATGAACAACGACGGAGCAGGCAACGGCGGAACGCTCCACACAGGGTTGGAGTGGATTGGAATGTATGGGCTGGGCCAGACCACTGAGATGGTGTGGCGTTGCGAGGCGACGCGCGCGGGGCGGTTGTACTGCCGCACGCTGTTCGACACGCGCGACGAGGCCGAGGATTTTGCGCGCGCCATGCGCAATGCGGAGCCGGACCAGATGTTCAGCGTTGAGGCCATCAAGGCCAGCCAGGTTTGGAACTAGGCAGCGATATGCAGGGCGGGCCGCGACCTATCGGATCGCGGCCCTTTTAGCATCTGATTGAGGGTTTGCAAGAGGTGTCCGGATGGTGAACTGGGTTGCGTGGGAGGCGATTGCGACTTCGGTGCTGGTGGTGACGAGCGCGGGCGCCATCAGCTACGCCGGGTTGCAGCTTGCGAATGAACGCAAGTACCGCTCAGTGAGCAACCTCGAAAAGCAGCTGAGTTTTTTCCTGAGCGCGCCGTTTGCGTTGGCGAGAACGCAGTTGGCTCACGACCGCGTGAACGCCGCGGGCCTGGTCGCGCTCGATATCCACGAGCCTCCGGTGAGCGCGTTTGAAGTGCTGGATTTTTATGAGCACCTGGGGCTGCTGGTCAAGAAGGGACATCTCGACGTCTACGATGTGTGGCATACGTTTTACGAGTGGGCGCAACCGGTGTATCTCGATTTGCGGCCGCTGATCGAGAATAACGAAAGCCCTTACAGCGAACAATACAGCGACCTGCGCAAGTTGATGCGGCAGATGGACGATATCCAACTCGATAAGATGCATGAGCAGCGCGCGAACCACTGGGCGTTGTGGACGCCGGAGCGCATTATGGAGCACTACCGCTATGAGTTGGAGACGGGCGGGCTGCGGCGGCGGATGATCCGCAGGCAGCGGAAGCAGGAGGCGCGCGAGGACGCGGCGGCGGTGAGCGCAGGAGCAGGAGGCGTGGATGGCGGAGGGCAATGAGATTCACCGCTGGGCCGAGCGTCACGCGGCGGCCTTTGCGGGCAAGGTGGTCCGGGTCGACGGGCCGCAGGGAAAGTTTATGGACGCGGAAATGCTGCACGGGCGCACGCTGCGGCGCGTGATGGCCATCGGCAAACATCTTGGGTACGACTTTGGGAAGGACCGCATTCTGCATGTGCATCTTGGGTTGCAGGGCGATTTCACGGAGGGTTCCGGGCCGCTGCCGCCAGTGAAAGGCGCGCTACGTTTGCGAATGTGGAATGCGGCGGCGGTGAAGAAGCCGGCAGAGCTGGGCGCGAGCAAGCGGCACTTGAAGTACTCGAATGACGATGGCACGGGGCATCTTCCGGCGGAGCGGATCGCGTGGGTGGAGCTGCGCGGGCCGATGGACTGCTCGATTTATTCGCAGGAGCAGTGGGAGACGCTGCGGAGGCGGCTGGGGCCTGACCCGCTGGGCGACAACGTTGACGGGCGGGACGCGCCGCAGCGGGCGTTTGCGAAGGTCCGCAAGAGTAGCAAGCCGATTGGCGCGTTGCTGATGGAGCAGGACGTGTTTGCGGGGATCGGCAATATCTATCGCGCGGAGCTGCTGTTTCGCGCGCGGCAGAGTCCGTTTACGCCTGGGACGGATGTCGCGCCGGAGGTGCTGCAAAAGATTTGGAAGGAAGCGGGGCCGCTGATGCGCGCGGGAATGTTGGACCGGCGCATTGTGACGACGCTGGCAAAAGACCGGATGCGCCGCAAGGGACCGCCGCTGAAGGAAGATGTCCACTACGTTTACAAGCGCAACGGCCTGCCTTGCAGGGTGTGTGGGGCGAAGGTGTTGAAGATGGAGTTTGCGGGGAGGAATTTGTTCTGGTGTCCAGTGTGTCAGGCAGGACTTAGTATCGCGCCCCGTTGGACGCGGGACGTGCAACGTGATACGTTGAATATGTGATCCGGTCATTTGCAGACAGGGAAACTGAGCGCGTCTTCTTCGAAGGCAGGACTCGTCGATACGCGTCGATCCTTGCTGCTGCCCGACGCAAGTTGCAGGTCCTCGACAACACGCGACACCTGGACGACCTGCGCGAGCCTGCCGGAAACAGGCTGGAAGCTTTGAAAGGCGATCGGAAAGGGAAATATAGCATTCGGATTAACGACCGTTACCGAGTACGTTTCGCGTGGATCGACACAGAGCCACACGATGTCGAGATCGTCGACTACCACTGAAAGGAATGATTATGGCTATTCTTCGTGACCCAAATCGTCAACCTCCGCCAATGCATCCGGGTGAAATACTGCGGGAAGAGTTTATGGAGCCGAACGGCATCTCGGCGCACGCATTGGGGCTTGCGCTGCGCGTGCCATCAACGCGCATCTCTGAAATTGTCAACGAGCGTCGTGGCATCACCGCCGACACCGCGTGCAGGTTGGCAATCTACTTCAAAACGACGCCAAACTTGTGGATGAGTCTACAGAGTTCGTACGAGTTGTCCTGCATTGAGCGGGACGCAATGGAACAACTGCGGCGGGAAGTGCAACGCAGGGTGGCTTGATGGCAACGCAGACGAAGGACTACTACGGCACACTGGGCGTGAAGAAGGCGGCGACCGCGGACGAGATCCGCAAGGCGTTTCGCAAACTCGCGCGTAAACACCACCCGGATGTGAATCCGGGGGACAAGAAGGCGGAGGAGAAGTTCAAGGAAATTTCGGAAGCCAACGATGTTTTGAGCGATGTTAAGAAGCGTAAGATTTTCGACCAGCTCGGGTTCTACTCGGACAATATCGATCCGGCGGCGGCTGAGGCAGCAGCGCGGGGAGGATACGGCGGCGGTGGATTTGGTGGGGGCGGCTTTGGTGGGGCGTCGCGCGCCGGGCGGGGAGCGCAGGAAGTCCCGATCGACTTTGGCGGGTTCGACTTCACCGACTTTCAAGGCGGCGGCCGAGCGGCGCAGCAGGAGAGTTCTGGGTTCGGGAGCAGCTTCAAGGACGTGTTCAGCGGCATGTTCAATGGGGGCCGTCAGCCGCGCGGGCCGCAGCCGGGGACCGACCTCGAGTATCAGGTGCAGATCGATTTTTGGACCGCGATTCGCGGTGGCGTGACGCGGCTGGAGATTCAGCGGCAGGAACAATGCCCGACGTGCAAAGGGCGCGCTGTAACGGGGGGCAGCATGGAGTGCCCGGAGTGCCACGGCACGGGGCAGGTGACGCAGATGGGCGGGCGCATGAAGTTCAACATCCAGTGCCCACGCTGCGGGGGAGCGGGCAAAGTGCAGAACTCGTGCAGCACCTGCGACGGAGCGGGCGTGGTGACGCGACGCGAACCGCTGGAGTTTCGCATCAAGCCGGGGACGCGCGATGGGCAGCGCATTCGGCTGGGCGGCAAAGGCAATGCCGGGACCGAGGGCGCGCCCGCAGGCGATCTTTATCTCATCATCAAGGTGGGCGCGCACAAGCTGTTCACGCGGGTCGGCGACGACATTCACATCGCGGTGCCGGTCACGGTGATGGAGGCCGCGCTGGGCGCGAAGATTGAGGTCCCGACTATTGATGG
>JALYTE010000180.1 GCA_030854435.1 Acidobacteriota bacterium
CGGCTGAAGTTCCTGGGTATCCTTTTTTATATCCCAAACAACTTTGCGCGGAGAGTACAGCACGTAACTGTTGATTTTGGTAGCGTTACCGGGGCTCGAACCCGGACTCTTCGCCTTGAGAGGGCGACGTGTTAACCAGTTACACCATAACGCCACGGCACGGACGTGGATTCCATTGCGACCTCGTCAGTATAGCAAAACAAGCACTACAAACCGAGCTTCTTGACCTCATCGTTGTAGTACTTGCGGTACAGGATGTCCCACTCCTGCGAACCTTCGAGAATGATCTTGCGCTGCGACGCGATCTTGAGCCGCGCCGCCTGATCGATTTTCGTTTCCGCCAACAGCAAACCCTCAAGCGCCTTGCGCGCTTCCTGGCGGATGGTGTTGCGGTCCTCCTGAAACTCCACCGCGTCGATCTCCGCGAGCGTGTCGGCGACCACGTGGGCGAGCTTGTTCAACTTGTCGCGGCTGATCCTCATAGCACCGCCTTGTACTTGCGGGCGAGCTCGTTTTTCACCTTCTTGAACATCTCCGGATAGCTCGCGCCGGTCTTCAGCATGTCGTCCTGAAAGGCCTCCAGAATGACGCGGACCTCGTCGTTGATGCGGTCTTCAAGCGACAGTTCCTCGATCAGGCCGGCGGTGACGCGCTCGTTGACGGCCTCGTATTTGTCCGTCTTGATCATCTTCGTGGCGACGAGCTGCTTCACCGTCTGGCGCGCGAGATAGCCTACATAGTCTTTAGAAAAAATCATGGGCGATTACGAGTGTAACGCATACACCCAGCTTCTCTTGCCAGGCCTGCACCGTTCGCGCCCGGTTTCTGCGAGAATGGAAGCTATGCCCCCTGACGATTTAGCTCCAGTGAAAGACGATATGGTCGCGTTCATCTCCGGCCACGGATTGCGCCAGATGAACGCCTACGTCACAGAAGATGTTCCCACCGTGGTCTTTGAAGAAGATGACGCCGATGGATGGAAGGACTTCGTCGAACACGCGAAGTCCGCCGGGGCCGCGTTCATCACCATGAGCGAGGTCGTGCTGGAGCCGGAGGACGTCGCCACGCTGATCGGCCAGGTGCGCGATGAACATTTTCCCGACCACGACGCCGTCGCGCTCGATGAGGCTCAGGAACTTTTGCGGCACACCGGAAAGACGGGCTATCTGCAGCTCGGATTCGCGCACCAGGGCGTGATGTTTCTCTATGAGGCGGCGACCGAGTGGTACGACCAGTTTCAAGACCTGATGGAGACGGTCTCGGAGCTCGGAGGACTGATCCTCGACGACGGCGACGACGACGGAGACGACTAACTCTCCGTGGACTCGACGGCGACTCTCGATTCCAATAAAGACGCACGGTGGGTCGTGCGCGCACAGGATGAAGCTGCGGCGCAGGCGCTGGCCGAAGCTCTCGATCTACCGGTGGGCATCGCGCATCTCCTTGTTTGTCGCGGGCTTGCGACACCGGAAGCGGCGCGCGCGCACCTGAATCCGGCGCTCGATCAACTATATGACCCATATCTGATGCTCGGCATGACGAAGGCCGTCGAGCGCATTCGCGCTTCCCTTTCCGCCCGCGAACCTGTCTTGATCTACGGCGACTACGACGTCGATGGAACGGTCGCGACCGTCTTGCTGAAGACTGCGATGGAGCGGGTTGCCGTGATGCTGGGCGTTGCTGTCGAGGACGCTGCGGCACTGGTGCGATACCACATTCCGCACCGCATTCGCGAAGGCTATGGCATCACCGAGTCGCGGCTGGAGGACGCAGCGGACGAGGGTGTTCGGCTGGTCGTCAGCGTGGATACGGGCATTCGCGCTTTCGCCGCGGCGCGCGAAGCCGAGCGACTGGGGCTTGACCTCATCGTGACCGACCATCACCTGCCCGATGGTGCTGAAGGCGTGCCGCAGGCGGTCGCCGTTCTGAACCCGAATCAGGCTGGATGCGGGTATCCCTGCAAGGGACTTTGCGGCGCGGCGGTGGCGTTCAAGCTGGCGCAGGCGCTGCTCGAAAGCGCGGCTGCGAACGCGGGCGAACGGGACAGGTTGCGAGAGAAGACGCTGCCGTCATTTCTGAAGCTGCTGGCAATTGCAACGATCGCCGACGCTGTGCCGCTGACCGGCGAAAACCGCGTGATTGCGGCGCTCGGGCTGCGCGAGTTGCAACGGCCTTCGCAGCCGGGGCTGCGCGCGCTGATGGAGTTGGCGCAGATCGATACGGCGATTCCTATTTCGGCGACCGACGTTGGCTTTCGGCTTGCGCCGCGCATCAATGCTGCCGGTCGCATGGACATTGCCTCGGACGTGGTCGAAATGTTTCTGTCGCGCGATCCTGCGGCGGCGCGGGTGCTGGCCGAGAAACTGCATCGCCTCAACGACGAGCGACGCGCCGTCGAGGCCGAAGCGCTGCGCGACATTGAAACGCGCATCGAGACGATGCGCGAAGAAGCGGAGGGGCTTGCCGCGTGTCTCGTGCTGGACGATGCGAAGTGGCATCGCGGCGTCATTGGCATACTGGCTTCGCGCGTGGTCGACCGCACCGGACGACCGGCGCTGGTGCTCGCGCATGAAAACGGCCACGCATATGGTTCGGGGCGTTCGATTGCGGGCTTCCATTTGCTCGATGCGTTGACGGCGGTCGACTCCTCGGGGCCGGAAAAGTTGTTGACTCGCTTCGGTGGCCATGCGCACGCCGTGGGCTTTTCGCTGCCGTCGGATCGTGTCGCCGAACTGCGCACGCGCATGACGAACGAGGCCCAGCGGGTTCTCTCCGGCCAACGTGCGGTCGTGGAGATGGAGTGTGACGCCGAACTTCGCCTGACCGATCTGACGCCTGCCTTTCTAGAATGGCTTGAGCGCCTCGGGCCTTATGGCAATGGCAACTCCGAGCCGCTGTTTATGTCCCATGGTGTGCGCCTTGCGGCCGCGTTCAAGGTCGTGAAGGACAAGCATCTGAGGGTCGCGGTACAGGACGGCGATGCGCGATTTGGAGGCATGGCCTGGAGCCGCCGAACAAACTGGGCAGAGCGCGCGCAGACCTGGGGCCTCACACCGGGCGCGCTTGTGGATCTGGCGTACCGGCTGCGCAAGAATCGCCATCCGGACTTCGGCGGGTGGGAGTTGGAGATTGTCGCAATGCGCCCCGCGCCCGTTGCCGCGAGTGAGTCTTAAAACCTGTTCACGATCTCCGTTTAGACCCGTAGACCCTGTCATCTCGACCGGAGCCGTCACGCTTTTTGCGCTTCCCCCAAAGCTGTCATCTCGACCGGAGCCTTCGCGCTTTTTGCGAAGGCGTAGTGGAGAGACCTGCAGATTTTCTGTGGCGGCAAGGATGTTCGCCCTGCGCATAGAAGCTGCGGGTCTCTCCACTCCGGCGCAAAAAACGCGCCTCCGGTCGAGATGACAGCTTTCGGGGAGCGCCAAGAGAGATATTGAACAGGTTCTGAGAAATTTTGACTCTCCGGGACATCGTGGCACGTCTTATATACTCGTGATTCGCCTATGGCAGAGAGATCTAAAACCTCGTCGCGCGGCCTGATCGTCGGATTGAGCGTCGCCGTCGTCCTCGGCCTCCTTCTGTTTGTCGTGCGTCCGGCCTTCCGCGAGAAGGTGGAAGTTCGCACCGCCAGCGTGGCTCATGCTCCCCTCATCAGCGTCGTTTCGACCAATGGCAAGGTGGAGCCGCTGAAGGATTTTCAGGCCCACGCGGCGGCGGCCGGTGTGGTGCAGAAGGTGTACGTCGCGGTCAACGACCATGTCCAGCGCGGCCAACTCCTTCTGAAGATGGACGAGAGCGACGCGCGCAGCAAGCTGGCTTCCGCGCAGGCCTCGCTCGACGCCGCCGTCAGAGACTTGAAGAACATGCAGGGCGGCGGCACGCAGGACGAGCTTCTATCGCAAGGCAACCAACTGACGACCGCGCGCGAACAGCAGCAGACGGCCGCCGCGGACCTGGCGAAGATTCAAGCCCTACAGGCCAGGGGTTCCGCCTCCGCGAATGAAGTGGCGTCCGCCAAGCAACGCCTGGCGGACGCGCAATCGCGTGTTTCGCAGTTGCAGACCCGCCGCCAGGGACGTTACAGCGGCGGCGACATTGCCGCGCAACGTTCGGCGGTCGCGCAAGCGCGGGCCGCGGTACTTGCCGCGCAGAGTGCGTTTGGGAGCGTGGAGGTGCGCGCGCCGTTCGCGGGCACGGTGTACTCCGCTCGCGCCGCGAACTACGATTTTGAGCAGTTCGGCGACGCGCTTATCAACATCGCCGACCTTGACAACATCCAAGTGCGCGCCTACTTCGACGAGCCGGAAATCGGCAAGCTGAACGTGGGTCAGCCCGTGACGATCATGTGGGACGCCAAGCCCTATTCCACCTGGCACGGCCACATCAAGCAGGTGCCGACAACGGTCGTCCCCTATGGCACAACACGCAACGTCGGCGAATGCCTGATCGCCGTGGACGATGCGAACGAGGAACTGCTGCCCAACACCAACGTCACGGTGAAGGTCACGGTGTCTCAGCTTGCCAACGTTCTCAGTCTTCCGCGCGAGGCGCTGCGCACCGAAGGGCTGCACAACTTTGTCTACCGAATTGTGGACGGACGGCTGCACAAGACGGCGGTGCATGTGGGAGCGAGTAATCTGACCCGCTTCCAGATTCTCGGCGGCCTTAGTGACGGGGACATCGTAGCGCTTGGTTCGCCCAGCAATACCGAGCTCAAAGACGGGCTCGAGGTGAAGGCGCTCCCATAAATGAAGTCTCTGATGCTGGGCAGGCTGGGGAATAGAGCCTTGATAGTCGCGGCGATGGCGATGGCAACAAGTAGGCCTTGCATGGCGGTGGACAGCACTGCCGCCGAGCGCGCCAAGCATTCATTGATGCTGGGACGCGTGGACGAAGCCGTCATCGAATTGGGCCAAACCATTGCCGCGGACCCCAGAAACGGTGCGGCGCATCTGCTGCTCTGCCGCGCTTTTTATGCGCAGGAATCCGCCGCTGCTGCGGTGGGTGAATGTGAGGCGGCGCTCGCCAACGGCCTCGCCAACGATAGCCACGCACAAGATTGGATGGGCCGCGCCTATGGCATGAAGGCCGACCGCTCCGGGCCTCTCACCGGGCTTTCACTTGCGAAAAAGGTCAAAGCCGCGTTTGAGAAAGCGGTGCAACTCGACCCGGAAAACGGCGGCGCAGCCAATGACCTGAGCGAGTACTATGTTGCCGCTCCCTCAATCGTTGGCGGAGGCCTGGACAAAGCGACCGCTCTCGCCGCCCGCGTGGAAGCGCGACTTCCGCAACAGGCGCACCGCATGCGCGCTTTCGTGGCCCGCAAGAAAAAGGACTACGTCACCGCCGAGCGCGAGTTCCGCGCCGCCGTCAGTGTCGCCGGACGCGCCGACGCCTGGACCGACCTCGGAGACTTCTACGCGCGGCGCGGCCAGAGCGATCAAGCCGTTGCCGCGCTGCACAACGCGGTCGAGGCCAACGCCGCCGCGGACGCTTCGCTGCTCGACGCGGCCAGCATTCTCGGTTCGATCCATCGTGAGCCGCGGATGGCAATGCAAGCGCTGCGCCAGTACCTCGCGTCCAACGCCATGAGCGACGCAGGCCCGGCCTTCAAAGCGCATTATCAGTTAGGTAAGCTTCTGGAAGCGGAGGGCAACAAGCCCGCTGCAAAATCGGAGTACGAAGCGGCGCTGGCGTTGGCGGCCAACTACGCGCCCGCCCGCAACGCGCTGCAAGCGCACTGAGGGACCACGGATGACGACCTTGAAATTCGGATGCCGCTCGATACTGCTAGGGGCAATCGCCTTCGCGGCCCTTTGCGCTCGCGCCCAAATCTCGCTGACCACGGCGGTCGATCTAACGCTGCGTAGCGATCCCAGGGTCAAAATAGCGCAGGCCGACCTCGACCGGGCACGAGCGTCGCTCGCCGAAGCTCACGACGTCTTTGTACCCTCCATTACCACAGAGGGCGGCGTGGGCAAATCGACAGGCGTGCCTTTAGGACTGCCGATCGTCTACAGCATCAACGCGCAATCGCTGGCCTTCAATTTTTCGCAACGCGACTACATTCGTGCGGCCCACGCCGGAGTTGCCGCCGCCGATTTTGCGCTGAGTGAGGCCCGCGACACTGCGGCGATGGATGCCGTCAACACCTATGTTTCGTTGGACAGCGCATTGCAGCGCAAGGCCGCGCTCGTTCAGGCTTCGGGCTTTGCGTCGCGGGTCACGCAGATTGTCGAAGACCGCTTCGACGCGGGCCTGGAAACGCGCATCGAGGTGACGCGCTCCAAGCGTACGGCGGCGCAACTTCGCCTGCAGCAACTGCGCGTCGAGGACGAAATCGCGGCTCTTTCCGCGCACCTCGCGCGGCTGACCGGCCTCGGAGGGACTGGCCCCGAGACGGTCCACGACTCTATTCCCGAGTTCAAGCCGGCAAGCGTCCCTGAAGCCGAGAACGTCGATTCCTACGGCATCCGCGCGGCGATTGCGAATGCGACGGAAAAGCAGGAGATCGCCCGTGGAGACGCGCGCTATCGCTGGCGGCCGCAACTGGCGTTTGCGGCCAACTATAGCCGTATCGACACGGCGTTCACCAACTATGCGCAATATTACCGAGGCTTCAACACGGACCTCAACGGCAACCAGCGCAACAGCTTCAACTCGCTCAACATCGGGATCCAGATTTCGGTGCCGATCCTCGACCTCATCCATCAGGCCAAGGCCCGCGGCTCGGCGGCAGAGGCGGCCCATGCGCACTTCCAGGTCGAAAGCGATCGCAACCAGTTTCTCGAAGGACGCCTGAAGCTGCAACACGCGGCAGCGGAGCTTTCTGCGCGCGTGGAGGTCGCATCGCTCGATCGCGACCTGGCCCAGGATGAGATGGACGCCATCCACATCCAACTTCAATCGGACGCGACGGCGGCCAACGGCCAGCAAACTCCTCTGACTCCAAAGGACGAGCAAAATGCGCGCCTCCAGGAGCGCCAACGGTACTTGGAATTTCTCGACGCCGACCTGGAGTTGCGTCAAACCGAAATCAATCTCCTGAAGCAGAATGGACAGCTTGGAGACTGGCTCCACGGCGCGGTCGTCGCTCCCGGCGTGACGCCTACAGTACGCGGACCGGGTTCCGCGCTGCCGACCGCCCCAACCGCGCCGCGCTGATGGGTGCGTAGTTCGTCAAGTGCGTATGCACTGTTTTGTGTGCAGAGACGCCGACCGAATGGTAAACTTGGATACAGATATGGCCGCTCTTAAAACACTGCTCCTGAACCCGCCCTCCTTTGAAAACTTCGACGGTGGCGCAAGCTCCCGCTGGCCCGCCGTGCGCGAAATCGAGTCGTACTGGTACCCCGTTTGGCTCGCCTATCCCGCCGGAATGTTGGAGGGCTCGAAGCTGCTCGACGCCCCACCGCACCACGTCACCGCCGACCAGACCATCGAAATGGCGAAAAGCTACGAGTTCCTGGTGCTGTTCACCTCGACCGTCGGCTGGCACGGCGACCACGCGTTGGCGGAGGCCATCAAGCGCGCCAATCCAACCATGAAAATTTGCTTCGTCGGACCGCCGGTGACAACCGACCCCGACCGCGCGCTCAATGAGTGCCCCGCCATCGACTTTGTGTGTCGCCGCGAGTTCGATTTCTCGGTCGTCGAGTTTGCCAACGGCAAGCCACTGAACGAAATCCTCGGCATTTCGTACAAGGACGCGAATGGCGTGATTCAGCACAACCCGGACCGCCCGCAGGTCGAAGACCTCGACGCCATGCCC
>JALYTE010000187.1 GCA_030854435.1 Acidobacteriota bacterium
GGTCGGATCGGATCCAAGAAGCAATTGGGTCGTCCTCATGGCGGGTGGTCTCGGCACGCGTCTGCGGCCGATCACCGAGAGCATCCCCAAGCCGATGATCGACGTCGGAGGCCGGCCGATCCTCGAAACCATCGTCGATACGCTGGCACAGTGCGGATTCCAACGCCTGTTCATGTCGGTCAACTACCGCGCCGAGATGATCGAGTCTCACTTCGGCGACGGGGGCGCTTACGGACTGCAGATCGAATACCTGCGCGAAAATGAGCGGCTGGGAACGGCAGGCGCGTTGTCAATGCTGCCCGCGTCTCCTGAAGCGCCGCTTCTCGTGATGAACGGCGACGTCCTCACCGGCCTCGACCTGGGCAATTTCGTCGACATGCACACGGACGGGCCCGCACGCATCACCGTGGGTGTCCGAGAGATCGTCACTCAGATCCCATTCGGAGTCATGGAGATGGAGGACGACCTCGTCCGCGCGATTGTCGAGAAGCCGGAGATCCGGTCCGTGGTCAGCGCGGGCATCTATGCGCTGTCTCCCGCGGTGCTGCCCTCCGTGCCGAAGGGCACCTACTTCGACATGCCGACGCTCATCAGCCGCGCGATCGGGGCGGGACATCGCGTGCATGCGCACAGAATCCGCGAGCACTGGATCGACGTCGGCCGCCTCGACGACCTGGAGCGAGCGCGCCTGGAATTCGAAGGGGGAGGCGGCGCATGATCTCCGGCCTTTCCGTTTTGGGCCTGATCCCTGCACGCGGCGGGTCCAAGGGCGTGCCCCGCAAGAACATCCTGCCCGTGGGGGGCCGGCCGCTGATCGCATGGACCGTGGACGCGGCTCGGGCTTCGCGCTACATCGACCGCATAGTCGTCTCTTCAGACAACGACGAGATCATCCAGGTCGCGCGTGAACTAGGGTGTGATGTGCCTTTCAAGCGTCCATCGGATCTCGCACTCGACGAAACGCCAAGCATCGATCCCGTACTTCACGCGCTGACCCAGTTGCCGGGATATGACCTGGTCGCCTTGCTGCAACCCACGTCGCCGATGCGCACGGGCGACGACATCGACGGATGCCTCGAACGTCTGATAGCAACCGGGGCACCGGCCTGCATCACCATGCGGGAAGCAATCGATCACCCCTTTTGGACGTTTCGCTGTGATCCGCGCGGTCGCATGCAGCCATTCATGACCATAGCCGGCGGAACCCCAACTCGCCGCCAGGACCTGCCTCACGCGTTCGTTGCGAACGGTGCTGTCTATGTCGCGCAGGTGAATTGGTTGATGGACAGCCGCGACTTCGAAACCAAGGCAACGGTCGGATTCGAGATGCCCAGGGAAAGATCGTTGGACATCGATACACAGTCTGATCTGAAGGCAGCAGAAATCGCATTAATGCGACGACGCGTTGGCGCATGAGCTGTGAACTCGATGAAACACGTTCATCGCCCATACAAAGATGCGTCCGATGAAATTCAAGTTGCTGCGTGCGGGCGGAATCTACGGTATCGGCAATGTCATTTCCGCCGGAGTTCCTTTCCTTCTGCTTCCAGTCCTCACACGAGCCCTCTCACCGGCGGACTATGGGATGGTGATCGGCTTTTTCATGCTCGCATCGTTGAGCAGCTCGCTTGCCGGCCTGAGTGTGCACGGCGCAGTCTCAGTCAAATGGTTCCAGCGGCACACGCATGACTTCCCGCGACTCGTCGGTGCAGCACTGGGCGTGGCCATCGGGAGCACGCTCCTCTGTGGGATATTGCTCCTCGGCTTTGCACCCCTCCTGAAAGCCAAGCTAGATCTGGCTCCGCAGTTCTGGTTCATGGCAGCGATCTATACGGGAGCGAACGTCATCCTGGGGATACGCACTTCGTTGTGGCAAAGCCAGGGACTTCCCATGCAATCGGCGAGTCTCCAAGTGGCGTCAGCAATCCTCAACGTCGGCCTTTCTCTTCTTGGTGTGTTTGCACTATCTCTCGGCGGCGAGGGGCGGATCTATGGCGCGGTCGCTGCCAGCATTGCTTCCGCATCCGCGGCGGCGTGGTTCTTGTTCCGTGCTCACGACGCCCGCTGGTCGATCGCCAAGTCGGAGGTCTCGTCTTTGCTGAGGTTTGGCGTTCCCCTGATTCCCCACGCCCTGGCGGGCTCATTGATGTTGACTGCAGACCGGTTTGCCGTTGCTTCGCTTCTTGGACGTGAGGTCTTGGGTATCTACGGCACCGCAGCCCAGTTAGGAATGGCCATGAGTGTTGTCGGGGACGCGATGGTGAAGGCAGCTTCCCCGTGGATGTATTCCCAAATGTCATCGAGGACGACGCGAGCAAGTCTGCGAATCGTCGGCGCCACGTATTTGCTCATTCCGATCTCGATCCTGGTGGCACTCGGGCTCTGGCTTGTCCTCAAG
>JALYTE010000193.1 GCA_030854435.1 Acidobacteriota bacterium
GAAGCGTGGCGCCATCGCGTTTGACTATGGAAACAATCTGCGCGCCCAGGCGAAACTCGCGGGCGCGAACGACGCTTTCTCATATCCGGGTTTCGTTCCGGCCTTCATTCGGGATTCCTTCTGCGAAGGGCGTGGCCCCTTCCGGTGGGTCGCGCTTTCCGGCGATCCCGCCGACATTGCCAGGACAGACGAAGCGCTGCTCAAGCTCTTTCCCGACGATGCTCGGCTCCAGGAGTGGCTGCGATTCGCGTCCGCGCAAGTGGCCTTTCAGGGACTGCCGGCGCGCATCTGCTGGCTCGGCTACCGCGAACGCGACCGGGCGGGCCTGCTCTTCAACAAGATGGTCCGCGAGGGCACTGTGTCCGCGCCGATCGTCATTGGCAGAGATCACCTAGACGCCGGCTCCGTCGCCAGCCCTTATCGAGAGACGGAAGCCATGCTCGACGGATCGGACGCCGTTTCGGATTGGGCGCTGCTCAACTTCGCGACCGGAATCGCCAGTGGCGCCGGGTGGATGAGCTTCCATCACGGCGGCGGTGTGGGCATGGGTTACAGCCAGCACGCGGGACTTGTCGCCGTCGCCGACGGAAGCGACGAAGCCGAGGAGCGGCTACGGCTGTGTCTCACCAACGATCCGGGACTGGGCGTCATGCGTCACGCCGACGCGGGATATGAGAAGGCCCAACGCATTGCGGGCGAACGTGGGCTCGATATGCCGAGTATGAAATGAACGTCGAAACCCTCATCACCGGCATCACTCAATTGGTCTCGGCACAGGGGCCGGGGGCCAGGCACGGCGCGGCCATGAGCGTTGTGGCCTGCATTGAGAATGCGGCGATGGCCATCGACCGGGGGCGCTTTGTGTGGGTAGGAAAGGCACAGGACTGGCGCGGCCAGGCTGCTTCGACCATCGACCTCGGCGGTCGCGCCGTCGTCCCCGGTCTGGTCGATCCTCATACCCATGCCGTTTGGGCCGGCGACCGGCTTGGGGACTTCGCCTTGCGGACTTCCGGCGCGTCCTACGAGCAGATTCTCGCGGGCGGTGGCGGAATCCGCAGCACCATCGGCGCAACCCAAAGCGCAACGCAAGAGCAACTGGTCGCTCTTGCGCTGCCACGCCTGCTCGCCTTGATGGAGTCGGGTGCGACCGTCATTGAGGTCAAATCCGGCTACGGCTTCACTCCATCGGCCGAGATCAAAATGCTGGAAGTCATTCGCCTCCTGCAAGCAAAGCTCCCAGCCAAACTTGTCCCCACGCTGCTCATCCATATTCCGCCGCCGGAGGCTAACAAGCGCATCTCTTACCTCGACCAAATCATCCACGAGCTTATCCCTGAGGTCGCAAACACGGCCTTGGCCAGCGCCGTCGACATCTTCGTCGAGCGCGAAGCGTGGCGGCCCGACGAAGCGGAAAAGGTACTCTCCTGCGCGCTCTCGCATGGCCTCGCCATCAAGATGCACGCCGAGCAATTCCACGCGATAGGCGGCCTTGAGCTGGCCGTGGAGTTGGGGGCGCTGAGCGTTGACCATCTGGAGGCTTGCCGCCCTATGCAGTATTCGCAGTTAGCCGAGAGCGCCACGATGGCAACGCTGCTTCCAGGTGTGTCCCTTCATCTCGGGATTCCGAGTGCGCCCGGACGGGGTTTGATCGACGCTGGCACCGCCGTCGCCGTCGGTACCGATCTGAACCCGGGGTCAAGTCCGCTCTTCTCGGTCTCGACGGCGCTCGCTCTTGCGGTGCGGCTCAACGGCCTCTCGGCTGAAGAGGCTTTGGTAGCGGGAACGGTCAACGCGGCGGCGGCCCTCGGGTTGGAAAATGCAGGACGAATCGAGGTCGGTCTGCCCGCGGACTTTGCGGTGTTGAAGGGCCGTGATTGGCGCGAGTTGGTCTATCTTCTCGGAGCGAATCCGGTTGGCGAAGTTTGGATCTCAGGAATGAAAGCCGCGCCGAACGCTGCACGGATTGAGGGACCGGAATGACCACGCGCTACAATCCGGCGCTTCTGTTCGACTCCGACTCCTTCAAGTCGGGCTTGGGCCTTTGCGTCGGTCGGGACGGAAAAATTGACGCCGCTGAGACCCCCGGGCACTCGCCTGCGGCCATCGTCGAGCTGAAGAACAAAGCCGTCCTTCCCGGCTTTGTGAACGTCCACTCGCACGCCTTTCAACGACTGATTCGCGGCAAGTCCGAATCGCGCGTCACCAGCGGCAAAGATTTCTGGTCATGGCGTGGAACGATGTATCACGCCGCCGCCAGCCTCTCGCCCCAAGATGTTTACGACGTGGCCCGCATGGCCTTTCTTGAAATGGTCAAATCGGGGACGACGACGGTAGGAGAGTTCCACTATCTCCACACGGCGCCGGATGGAACTCCGTATGACGACCCGAACCTGCTGGGCCGGAAGGTCATCGACGCCGCCCGCTCCGTGGGGATACGCATTGTCCTTCTGCGTTCGGCCTACCTCCGCTCCGGCTTTGAACTGCCGCGCGATCCCGGCCAGACGCGCTTCTTCGAGACGGCTTCCGGCTTCTGCAAGAACGCGGAGGCTTTGATTGGCGCATACTCCCACGACCCCCACGGCGTCCGGTTCGGCATCGCGCCGCACAGCGTCCGCGCGGTTCCCCTCGACGCTCTCCACCAAATTGTTGCGTGGGCGCGCTCGAAGGGTCTGCCGGTCCACATGCACGTCGCCGAGCAGCTTGCCGAGAATGCGGCCTGCGTTCGCGAGTACGGAAAAACGCCGCTCGCGCTGTTGCACGACGAACATTTACTCGGGCCGGACTTCACGGCGGTCCACGCCATCCACATCACCGACGAGGAGATCGCCATGCTGGCGGACGCTCATGCCACGATCTGCGCGTGCCCGACGACGGAGAGAAATCTTGGCGACGGTATCCTTGCCGCGGACAAAGCGATGCGGACCGGCATCCCCATTGCGCTTGGCTCCGATAGTCAGGCGCAGATAGACCCTTTGGAGGACGCCCGCCAACTCGACTACCACTTGCGCCTGACGCAGCAGCAACGGGCCATTCTCGATCAGATCGAGGACCGCCCCCTGGCTGCCCGGCTCTTTGCCTGCGCGACGGTCAACGGCGCACGATCTCTGGGCCTCGACAGCGGCCTGTTCACTCAGGGTTCTTCCGCGGACTTCATCACGGTCGATCTGAACGACCTCTCCATCGCGGGCCACCGCGGTGACGATCTTCTGCCCATCCTCGCGTTCGGACTCAATCGATCGGCGATCAAGGACGTCTTCGTCGGCGGCCAACAAATCCTGCGAGAGGGCAAGCACGCGCTGGAGGAGGAGATTGTCGCTCGCTACCAGGAGGTCCATCGCAGAGTTTGGACGGACACGCCGGGCCTGGGGGCGGCGAGATGACCGCGGCCGAATATCTTCTTGATCTGATCCGAATCCCGTCCGTATCGGCCCTGAGCAACCGCGCCGTCGTGGACTACGCAAAGGGGGCCCTGCACAAAGCAGGTTGGAGTACACGCGAGCTCGCCTACTTTGATTCAAACAATATCGAGAAGGTCAATTTGATCGCGGCCCCGCTCCGGCAGGATGTCTCTGTTCGATCGGTCGACCTCGCCTTCGTATGTCATACCGATACAGTCCCGTTCTCTGCCTCATGGGCGGGAGCGCTTGAACCTTATTGCGACGAAGAGTTTCTCTATGGCTGCGGGGCCTGCGACGTGAAAGGCTTCCTGGCGTGCCTGTTGCAGGCGGCCGCATCTGGGTCTCGTGCTAATTGGTCTGAAGGGTTGCGGATTGTCCTGACGGCCGACGAAGAGATCGGCTGCGTTGGGGCCACGCATTTGTTCGCACAGGACGCCATCAGGCCGAAGCGCCTGGTCATCGGGGAGCCGACCTCGCTCCACGTCGCCCGCGCGGGAAAGGGCTACTGTCTCTCCGAGGTCGAGGTGCATGGCATCGAAGCCCACAGCGCACACCCTGAGCAGGGGGCCTCCGCGATCTTCGCGGCCAGCCGCATGATTCGCTCGATTGAAGAACTTGCTGTGCAACTGAGAGCGCAGACGCATGAGCTCTTTTGCCCTGCATACACCTCCGTCAACGTGGGGACCATCCAGGGCGGGACGGCGAAGAACATCATCGCCGGAGAGTGCAGGTTTCTGGTCGAATGGCGGCCCGTCCCAGGACTTGATGCCGACTTCATTCCCGCGGCACTGCAAAGTTACGCGGACACTCTTCAGCAAAGCGATCCCAGCATCCAATGCACGATTCACGCTCTTCGTCGGCAGGCCTGCTTCGAGACGGCTGTAACATCCGCGCTCGTACAGACGCTCGTCGAGAAGACGGGACTGACGTCAACTTCAATCCCCTTCGGGTCCGAGGCGAGCGTGTTCGCGCCCATTGCCGAAGAGATGGTCGTCTTTGGTCCCGGGAATATGCAAACGGCGCATAGCGACCGGGAGTGCGTCCCACTGGGCGAATTGAAACAGGCCGTTGCCGTATTGAGCGGCCTGATGGTCCCCGATGTCCTTTAGAATGTGGCTCCTGAGGTAGGACTCGAACCTTTCGTTCCTGAATCTGACCCGGTTTTAGCCTCCCCACCTTGCCCCTAATCGGTCGAAAGTATTATGACTTCCGATGATCGACTGCGCTGTCTAGTCTAATAACCGACTCCACTATTTTCGATTTTACTGAATAACGCTAATAGCGGTGAGGTCCTATTTGCGCGCTTGAGGCCTATGAGTGAACCGAACAAGCTGCCCGGCCCGAAGGTCTCACAAGGCGCATATAGTGTCTTCATCCCGGCATCTCTGCCTCCTGCCTTTGAGTGGACGCCCGCGGTTTGTGACGCCGCATCTACCGAAAGGGGTACTATAAGCCGTTCACTGCTTTGACATTTCTTCAGAAGTCTACGGAGCTCCGTGTTGGCGATTGAAATCTGGCAAAACCTCGCCGTTCTAGAACTACCCGACGTGATCCACGGACCAACCAGCATATTTTCGCCGGATGGAACCCCAGCTCACTCCGTATTTGGGCTCTCGATGCTGGTGCTCGGAATCACCCTGAGCATCTTCCTGATAGTGGGCGGTCTGCTGCTCTACGCTCTGATCCGATATCGACATCGGCCCCTGGACGTCAATGCGGCACATGAGCCGGCGCAGATATACGGCAGCAACCAGATCGAGCTTTCGTGGACGGTCGTGCCCATTCTCATCGTGGTGATGCTCTTCCTTGCGACCGCCCGCGTCATCTACACCACTGAACATGCGCCCAAGCCTGCCGAGGCCCTGGACGTTACCGTCATTGGACATCAGTTCTGGTGGGAGTACCGCTATCCCAAGTACGGAATTGTGACTGCCAACGAGTTGCACATTCCAGTCAGCGACCGGAAGCACCC
>JALYTE010000198.1 GCA_030854435.1 Acidobacteriota bacterium
TGCTCCGCGATACGACATACGCCATCGAGGCTGGTGACGCGGTGTTCGCCCCGAGGTTCAAACGGGTTCTGTTGCGCGCGGTTGCGATCGGCAAGCGGCGGGAGGCGCTCAAGGACAGCACGCTGGCGCAATACCGTGCGGATTTGGACCGGCAGCTGGACAAGCTGCTGTCCGGGCCCGAACCGACGCAGGATTCGGCGCGCCGACTGTTCCGTGCGATGCGGCGCGATCGGGCCGATCTGTTTCGCTTCGTCACGCGCCGCGATCTGCCCTACACAAACAACGCCTGCGAGCGGGCGCTGCGGCCATCGGTCATCTTCCGAAAGGTCACCAACTGCTTCCGCGCCGAATGGGGGGCGACGGTCTACGCGGCAGCGGCCAGCGTGATCGCGACCGGCCGGCTGCATGGGCTGACTGCGCTCGCGGCGCTTCGAGCGGCGCTGGCCGGTGTGCCGATCATGCGGTCGGGGTGATAAACCGACACTCATACGACAGCACGGATGCAAAGATCATGGCCAGGATGAGCGCACCGAAGACGGCGGCCCCTGCGAACATTATCCAACTCAAAGTAACGCTTCGCGGCGTGAGGCCGCCGGTTTGGCGTCGGCTGCTGATGCCTGGCACGATGACGCTCGGCCAGTTGCATACGGCTATCCAGGCGGCGATGGGCTGGCGCGATGGTCACCTGCACGTCTTCGATATCGGAGGCGAGGCATTTGGCGACCGACGCAGTGTCGACGACATCGCCGACGAACAGCGTCCGACTTTAAACGGCCTTCTAAAATCCAGCGTTGTTCGCTTCAGCTATACTTACGACTTCGGCGACAATTGGGAGCACACGGTAGCATTCGAGAAGAGTGCGCCCGCGGTCGAAGGGCAATCCTATCCAGCCTGTGTCGGCGGAAAGCGTAACTGTCCGCCAGAAGATTGCGGGGGTGCCTGGGGCTATGAGCAGCTATTGGCCGTTCTGGCCGACCCTAACCACCCTGAACACGCAAACCAAATCGAATGGATCGGCGAAGATTTCGACCCCAACGAGTTCAGCCACGAACATGCCAATACGATCCTGGCTGCCCGTTTCAAAAAGAAATAGAGCGCGCCAACCGTGCTACGCCAACCCGCGAAGGGGACGTGAGAAGCTATGGGGCGCGCGGGAAATCGGGGCACCATCCCGGGCTCAACCGCTGAGAAGGAGTGTGCGATGCCACAGTTGAATGATCTGAGCAGATCCCTCACGCCGTTTGTTCAAGGGACCACCCTGGTTGCCGTCATCGAGTTGAGCTTGTCGAGTTGGTTGGTCGCCGGCGTCGTTCCAGGTGTCGCGCGTCAACCGCTGAAGAAGCTTGACCCGGATGCGGCAGGGCTCCTGCGGCTGGTGCATCGCTGGCGCGATGAGGCTGTGGCGAACGGCTGCGTGATCGAGCGCATCGTCGTCGCATACGAGGCGGGACGTGACGGCTTCTGGCTGGCACGCTGGTTGTGGGCGCACGAGATCGAAGCCCACGTCATCCATTCCACAAGCGTCGCGGTCTCACGCGAGCATCGGCGCGCGAAAACCGACCGGCTCGACACGGCGATGCTGTTGCGCGTGTTCATGGGTTGGCTGCGAGGCGAGCCCGGGCATTGCGGGATGGTCGCCATTCCGACGGCCGAGGAGGAGGACGCCAAACGGCCGCACCGCGAGCGCGAGAACCTGGTTGGCGAGCGGACGCGGATCGTCAACCGGATGAGGGCGGCGCTGATCCGCCTCGGCATTCGCGGCTTCAAGCCGGAGTTGCGCCGGGCGGCCAAGAAGCTGGACGACCTGCGCACGCCCGAAGGCCTGCTGATCCCGCCCAACACGCTCGATGAGATCCGCCGTGACCTGGCGCGGCTGGCGATCGTGCGCGAGCAGATTGACGCGATCGAACAGGCCCGACTGACGCGCATCGAGCAAGCACCAGATACCGGGCCGAATGCGATGGTGCGCTTGTTGGCCAGCATCATCGGTGTGGGCATCGAGACCGCCGATATGCTCGTCCAAGAGGTGCTGTCTCGCAACCTGCGCGACCGCCGGGCGGTGGCGCGCTATGCCGGGCTTACGGGCTCGCCAGACGAAAGCGGCGCCAAACGGCGCGAGAAGGGGTTGGCAAAGGCGGGTAACGCCCGTGTCCGCCGCGGCCTGATCCAACTCGCTTGGCGTTTCCTGCTGTTCCAGAAGGACAGCGCGCTGGCGCAATGGTATCGCGGTCGGACCGAGGGGACGAAAGGGGCCCGCAAGACTACCATGATCGTGGCCCTCGCCCGCAAGTTGCTCATCGCGCTGTGGCGGTTGACCACGACCGGCGAAATTCCGGACGGCGTGCGCATGAGGCCGGCTGCGGCTTGATCGGCAAAATGAGCATGGCCAACACAGACATCGGTTCGGCACCCGGCTGCGTTTGCGCAACGGAATGCTGATGACGACCCGAGGCGGTGGCAACCCGAGTAATTGCATGGCTTGGACGCCGTCGTGAGAATGGGCCCGCTGCCTCGGAGCCTCGCTACTGAAGCGCATGGCTGCTTCATGGTCCGGACCCGCGTGGGTCCAACCGAATACAAGGTTGCGGCGCGAGACTCGCGCGCACTGGCGGGCTCCCCTCGGTTCGTTTTGCTGCCGTTATACTCAGATCGGCCGTTGGAAGCGCCGACCCACTCATCCCACGGCTACTGCAATGCGTCACGTGACGCATTGCAGTAGCCGTGGGATGAGTGGGTCGGCGCTTCCAACGGCCGATCTGAGTATAACGGCAGCAAAACGAACCGAGGGGAGCCCGCCAGTGCGCGCGAGTCTCGCGCCGCAACCTTGTATTCGGTTGGACCCACGCGGGTCCGGACCATGAAGCAGCCATGCGCTTCAGTAGCGAGGCTCCGAGGCAGCGGGCCCATTCTCACGACGGCGTCCAAGCCATGCAATTACTCGGGTTGCCACCGCCTCGGGTCGTCATCAGCATTCCGTTGCGCAAACGCAGCCGGGTGCCGAACCGATGTCTGTGTTGGCCATGCTCATTTTGCCGATCAAGCCGCAGCCGGCCTCATGCGCACGCCGTCCGGAATTTCGCCGGTCGTGGTCAACCGCCACAGCGCGATGAGCAACTTGCGGGCGAGGGCCACGATCATGGTAGTCTTGCGGGCCCCTTTCGTCCCCTCGGTCCGACCGCGATACCATTGCGCCAGCGCGCTGTCCTTCTGGAACAGCAGGAAACGCCAAGCGAGTTGGATCAGGCCGCGGCGGACACGGGCGTTACCCGCCTTTGCCAACCCCTTCTCGCGCCGTTTGGCGCCGCTTTCGTCTGGCGAGCCCGTAAGCCCGGCATAGCGCGCCACCGCCCGGCGGTCGCGCAGGTTGCGAGACAGCACCTCTTGGACGAGCATATCGGCGGTCTCGATGCCCACACCGATGATGCTGGCCAACAAGCGCACCATCGCATTCGGCCCGGTATCTGGTGCTTGCTCGATGCGCGTCAGTCGGGCCTGTTCGATCGCGTCAATCTGCTCGCGCACGATCGCCAGCCGCGCCAGGTCACGGCGGATCTCATCGAGCGTGTTGGGCGGGATCAGCAGGCCTTCGGGCGTGCGCAGGTCGTCCAGCTTCTTGGCCGCCCGGCGCAACTCCGGCTTGAAGCCGCGAATGCCGAGGCGGATCAGCGCCGCCCTCATCCGGTTGACGATCCGCGTCCGCTCGCCAACCAGGTTCTCGCGCTCGCGGTGCGGCCGTTTGGCGTCCTCCTCCTCGGCCGTCGGAATGGCGACCATCCCGCAATGCCCGGGCTCGCCTCGCAGCCAACCCATGAACACGCGCAACAGCATCGCCGTGTCGAGCCGGTCGGTTTTCGCGCGCCGATGCTCGCGTGAGACCGCGACGCTTGTGGAATGGATGACGTGGGCTTCGATCTCGTGCGCCCACAACCAGCGTGCCAGCCAGAAGCCGTCACGTCCCGCCTCGTATGCGACGACGATGCGCTCGATCACGCAGCCGTTCGCCACAGCCTCATCGCGCCAGCGATGCACCAGCCGCAGGAGCCCTGCCGCATCCGGGTCAAGCTTCTTCAGCGGTTGACGCGCGACACCTGGAACGACGCCGGCGACCAACCAACTCGACAAGCTCAACTCGATGACGGCAACCAGGGTGGTCCCTTGAACAAACGGCGTGAGGGATCTGCTCAGATCATTCAACTGTGGCATCGCACACTCCTTCTCAGCGGTTGAGCCCGGGATGGTGCCCCGATTTCCCGCGCGCCCCATAGCTTCTCACGTCCCCTTCGCGGGTTGGCGTAGCACGGTTGGCGCGCTCTATTTCTTTTTGAAACGGGCAGCCAGGATCGTATTGGCATGTTCGTGGCTGAACTCGTTGGGGTCGAAATCTTCGCCGATCCATTCGATTTGGTTTGCGTGTTCAGGGTGGTTAGGGTCGGCCAGAACGGCCAATAGCTGCTCATAGCCCCAGGCACCCCCGCAATCTTCTGGCGGACAGTTACGCTTTCCGCCGACACAGGCTGGATAGGATTGCCCTTCGACCGCGGGCGCACTCTTCTCGAATGCTACCGTGTGCTCCCAATTGTCGCCGAAGTCGTAAGTATAGCTGAAGCGAACAACGCTGGATTTTAGAAGGCCGTTTAAAGTCGGACGCTGTTCGTCGGCGATGTCGTCGACACTGCGTCGGTCGCCAAATGCCTCGCCTCCGATATCGAAGACGTGCAGGTGACCATCGCGCCAGCCCATCGCCGCCTGGATAGCCGTATGCAACTGGCCGAGCGTCATCGTGCCAGGCATCAGCAGCCGACGCCAAACCGGCGGCCTCACGCCGCGAAGCGTTACTTTGAGTTGGATAATGTTCGCAGGGGCCGCCGTCTTCGGTGCGCTCATCCTGGCCATGATCTTTGCATCCGTGCTGTCGTATGAGTGTCGGTTTATCACCCCGACCGCATGATCGGCACACCGGCCAGCGCCGCTCGAAGCGCCGCGAGCGCAGTCAGCCCATGCAGCCGGCCGGTCGCGATCACGCTGGCCGCTGCCGCGTAGACCGTCGCCCCCCATTCGGCGCGGAAGCAGTTGGTGACCTTTCGGAAGATGACCGATGGCCGCAGCGCCCGCTCGCAGGCGTTGTTTGTGTAGGGCAGATCGCGGCGCGTGACGAAGCGAAACAGATCGGCCCGATCGCGCCGCATCGCACGGAACAGTCGGCGCGCCGAATCCTGCGTCGGTTCGGGCCCGGACAGCAGCTTGTCCAGCTGCCGGTCCAAATCCGCACGGTATTGCGCCAGCGTGCTGTCCTTGAGCGCCTCCCGCCGCTTGCCGATCGCAACCGCGCGCAACAGAACCCGTTTGAACCTCGGGGCGAACACCGCGTCACCAGCCTCGATGGCGTATGTCGTATCGCGGAGCA
>JALYTE010000199.1 GCA_030854435.1 Acidobacteriota bacterium
GAGGCCATTCGCCATCAGAGTCGCCGAGGTCAGCGCTCCGGCGGCATGGAGTTCCGCGACGGCGCGGTTGATGCCGCGGGTTTGTCCGAAGTCGTCAGCGTTGATGATGAGGCGAGCGGTCATCGCAATAGTTTACTTCGCGCGGAACTTTTTGATGCGTGTAACGATACAAGATACAATCGGGAAGTGATCAAGACGTTCAGGCATGCCGGGTTGGAGAAGTTTTTCAAGACCGGTTCAAAAGCCGGTATTCAGCCTGCCCACGCCTGGAAACTGGCACAGCTGTTGACGTTCTTGGATGCTTCGACCGATGAGTCCGGCATGAATCAAGCAGGTTGGAATCTTCATCCTCTCAGCGGCCTTTTGAAGGGCCACTGGTCAGTGAAAGTGAACGGGAACTGGCGCATGACATTCCGATTCGACGAAAAGGACGCTGTCCTAGTCGACTACCGGGACTACCGCTAAGGAGACAACGATGCAGATGCATGACCCACCCCATCCCGGCCCTATTTTGAAAGAAGCGCTTGAGAATATCCCTGTGACTGTGACCGAGTTCGCCGCCCACATCGGGATATCGAGGGTGAACCTGTCGCGTGTTCTCAATGGCCATGCAGGCATCACGCCTGAGATGTCGATTCGGATCGGTGAAGCCTTTGGGCAGGCTCCGGATCTATGGTTCAAGGTGCAGAGCGCGCACGACTTTTGGCAAGCGCTCCAGACGAAGCGCACGAAGGTAAAGCAATTACAGATCGCTGCATAAGGAATGTTCGGCGCTATAGGGAATGGTGGGCAGAGAGGGACTCGAACCCCCGACATCCTGCTTGTAAGGCAGGCGCTCTAACCAACTGAGCTATCCGCCCCTTTGCGCGACTTGAATCAAGTGTAGGGTACGCGAGGTGTCGCGGCAAAATATAGAGCTTTGCCGAGTCGTTCGCGCCGCCGTACAATCGAATAGAAGCGATACACGCCCAGGAGGCAAGCCCAATGTACCCAGAGATGATGGTGATTCCGATGCGCGAAGAGTTGACCCGCGCCGGTATTCAGGAAGCCCGCACCAGCGCCGATGTCGATGCCGCCGTCGCCCAGCCCGGGACCACGATGCTGGTTGTGAACTCGATTTGCGGTTGCGCGGCAGGCAAGATGCGGCCCGGTGTACGCCTCGCGCTACAGAATGCGACCAAGCCGGACCACTCGGTGACGGTGTTCGCGGGCCAGGATCGCGAGGCCACGGAGCGCGCCCGCAGCCACTTCCAGGGCAACCCACCGACATCGCCGGCGATTGCTCTGTTTCGCGACAGTCAACTGGTGTACCTGATGCAGCGTTCCGCCATTGAGAGCTCGACTGCACCGGCGATCGCGCAGGAGCTGACGCGCGCGTTTGAAACGTACTGCGCGAAGGCGTCCGTCTAGCTTTATTTCAACGTCGCGGCAGCAGGGAAGCGGGCATCCTCGGGGTGTCCGCTTCTTGTTTTAACGTGTGTCTCACCTCCTTGCGGATTTCGCCGATGAAGCAGGGGTATGACAGCCGACACGAACCGCGTCCTCTCCTTCCCGCCGCCTTGCACTATGGCCGCCGCCTTCACCGGCGACCAGGCCCTGCTCGGCCCCAGCCTCGCGATTGCACGTGTATGGTCGCAGATCAGGCGCGTCGCTCCGCATTTTCGAGCGGCCACCATCACCTGCGAACCTGGCTCCGGCGCCGAGGCCGCCGCCCGTTCTCTGCACATGCTTTCGCCAGTGAGCAAACTGCCGTTCCTTGTGGTCGAAGCGGCCCATGCTGAACCTCTGCTCGGCCTTTCTGTGTCCGCCGTTAACGCGGTCGCGGAAGGCCTCGTATTTTTCCCGGACGTCGACCGGTTGGCTCCATCCGCGCAACGCGGCCTGGTGCGCAAGCTCCGCCTGCGTGGCCACACTCCGCTTCGCATCGTTGCCGCGGCTTCGACCGATCTCCGGGCCTCGGTCAGCGCCGGTCGCTTCTCTGCTGAATTGGCGGAGGTGCTGGGCACGGTCCGCATCGCCTTGCCGCCGCTTTGCGAGCGCGCCGAAGATATTCCCCTGCTGGCGACCGATCTGGTGCAGCGGCTCGCCGAACGCCTGGGCCTGCGTCCGCCCGCACTTGAGGCTTGCTTCCGCGACGCTTTGATCGCCTTCGCGTGGCCTGGAAATCTGGTGCAGCTTGAGCAAATTCTGCTCCACATTTTATCGACGACGGACAGCGACACGCTTACCGCCGAGCATTTCGATGCGGCGACCCGGAGCCTCCCCGAACAGTCTTCGCCGCCACCCGTTTTGACGCGCATGGTGCGCCTTGAAGAGATCGTGCAGGAGCATATTCGCGCGGTGTTGATCGGCTGTCACGGCAACAAGCTGCGCGCCGCGGAAGTCCTGGGCATCAGCCGCTCCACGCTGTATCGCATGCTCGATGACCCAGCGGCGAGTCAGAACCTTTCGATGGCCGGATAGCGCGGCTTTGATAGCCTTGCAACATGAGGCACGATCAGTCGACAAGCAGGCGAGCGGAACGGATTGAAACGAAATCGCCGCGCGTCGGTGTGCGCGCCTCAATTACTGAGCGAGGGCTTGCCCCCTACGCCTGGGGCGTGCTGGGATTCATGGTGCTGGTAGTGCTGTGGGGGGCGATCGTGCGCACCACCGGCTCGGGGGCGGGTTGCGGCAATCACTGGCCGCTGTGCAACGGAGATTTCGTCCCGCACCACCCGCGCCTGGCGACGATCATCGAGTTCACGCACCGCTCCATGACCGGCTTTCTAACGACGTTCGTTGGGTTGCTGGCCGCATGGATTTTCTGGAAGCGGCCGCGTGGAGACCGGGCGCGTCGCGGAGCGATCTGGGTCATCGTTTTCCTCATCAGCGAAGCGCTGCTGGGCGCGGTGCTGGTCAAAGGCGGTTACGTCGAAGCCAATGCGTCGAACGCGCGCGTGGCGATGCAGTGCGTCCACTTTACGAACACGATGCTGCTGCTCGCGGCGCTGGCTCTGACGGCCTGGTGGCTCGAGCATCCTGCGAGAAACCGTGAGGCGACCGTGGCACCCCGCGCGCTGGCGGTCGCGGCCATTCTCCTGACTTTGGCGGTGGGTGCGACGGGCGCGGTCGCGGCCCTCGCCGATACGCTTTACCCTTCGCCCAGCCTGCGCGCCGGATTGGCCCAGGACTTCGCCTCCACCGCGCCGCTGATTGTCCGAATGCGGTGGGTGCATCCGGCGGCGTCCGTGCTCGCGTTCGGTTGCGTCGCGCTGCTTTGCTGGCGGGCGCGAAGTCGAATGGCGGCAGTTGTTGCAGGTCTGCTGGCGCTTCAGTTTGTTTTGGGGATCGGCGACGTACTTCTGCTCGCGCCGCAATGGATGCAGGTCCTGCATCTGCTGGGGGCCGACCTGTTTTGGATTGCGCTGGTGATCCTGGCCGCTGGTGGTTTTCGGCTTCGCGAGCAGGCATGAAACAGCAATGCGCACCCGTGAGGATGCGCATTTGTCACCGCCGACTGAAGTTTTACTGGGGATTGTTGGGGACGGGTTCCTTGCCTTCTGCCCTGCGGCCAACGTTGCGCGTTCCGGTCGCGGTCTTCTCCGCGCCTTCCTTGGTCTCGTGAGCGGCGTGCTTGGTGGCGTGTTTTGTGGCGTGATAGCCCTTCTTCGTGCCTTTTTTCACGCCGTGACCCGCGTCCTTGGCGGCCGCCGCGGTTTCGTGTCCGGCGTCCTTCATGTCCTGCTTGGCACCGTCCTGCGCGAAGGCATACGTTGTGCAGGCAAGCGTTCCTGCCAGCATGATTCCTGTGATTCTGCGCAATTGCATGTGAACCGTCTCCTTGGGGGTCGAGCCGCTGGCCCAGCGCGATTATAGCGTGTCGCGCGCAGCATTGTTGTACGCTCGAACCCGTGGAGATTCGAGAAAATGTGGGGCTGGCGGCGTACACGACCTTGGGGATCGGCGGCGCTGCGCGTTACTTTGTCGAGGCGAAGACTGAAGCCGATGCAAGCGAGGCGGTCGCGTGGACGGCGGCGCGTGATGTTCCGCTTTTTCTGCTTGGAGGTGGAAGCAATTTGCTGGTCGCGGACGAGGGCTTCGGCGGTCTGGTGCTGCACATGGCCATCGCCGGAATCGAAGCGGACGGCGAGGGGGCCTTCGATGTGGGAGCGGGCGAGTCGTGGGACGCTTTCGTTTCGCGCGCGATAGGCATGGGCTGCGCGGGGATCGAATGCCTGGCGGGAGTTCCCGGCAGCGTTGGCGGAACTCCCGTGCAGAACGTCGGGGCCTACGGGCAGGAAGTCGCCGAGAGCATCGTGTCGGTCCGCGCGTTTGACCGCCGCAGCGGCGAGTTTGTGGAGCTTGCGAATGCCGACTGCGGTTTCCGTTATCGCGAGAGCCTCTTCAACACGAGCGAACGTGGCCGCTACATTGTGACGCGAGTCCGTTTTGCGCTGCGCTCCGGTGGGCCGCCGTGCATTGAGTACAAGGATTTGCAGCGGCGGTTTGCAGCGCACGCGTCACCAACACTTGCTCAAGTTGCGGACGCCGTGCGTGAGATTCGACTCAGCAAGGGAATGCTGATTGTTCCCGGCGATGCGGATTCTCGGAGCGCGGGTTCGTTTTTCAAGAACCCGATTGTTGCGAAGGACACGCTGACGCATGTTGCAGGTGTGGTGCGCGTTGGGGAGGGCAAGGTCCCGCATTGGAAGGTTGGCGACGGGCGCGTGAAGATTTCCGCCGCGTGGCTGCTGGAGCGCGCTGGATTCGTGAAGGGATATGGGAGTGGCCCGGTGCGGATTTCTTCGCGGCACACGCTGGCGTTGACCAATCGCGGCAGCGCGA
>JALYTE010000228.1 GCA_030854435.1 Acidobacteriota bacterium
CGCTACGCGTCACGGCCAACACCGGCAACGTCGCGCTACGAGTTCCAGAAACCGCCATCTGCCGCGCGGTCGTCGCGAAGCTCGGCCTGCCGATTACCGCGACCTCCGCCAACCTGAGCGGCGCAGCAGAATGTACCTACGCGAAGTCGGTGCTCGAACAGTTCGGCGATAAGATTCCGCTTATCGTCGATGGCGGCCCGACCTCGCGCACCACCGCGACGACCATCGTCGACCTCAGCGGTGGGCCCAACTCATGGATGATCGTCCGCGAGGGCGCCATTCCGACCCACGAGATCGCACTCGCGTTGCAACATTAGGCTGCTGTCTTCAACCCGGAGCACCACACCCTATCATGAGCACCGATGAAACCGTAGATGTCGTGGCAAAGCGTCCGCGCAAGCGCCACGTCCTGCTGCGCCTGCTCGGCATTCTTTTGTTCGTGTCGGCACTGTGGTTTGGCTGGGTCTACATCCGGATTCAAGCGGTCGCGAACCGAGACGATGCCAGGCCCGCCGACGCCATTGCCGTCTTCGGGGCCGCCGAGTACGCAGGCCGTCCATCGCCTGTGTTGCACGCTCGGCTCGACAAAGCTGTGTCGCTCTACCGAATGCAAATTGCGCCGATTGTCATCACTCTCGGCGGCGGTTCCGACAAGGATTCAGGCAAGACGGAAGGCGGAGTTGGACGCGATTATTTGCTCGCCAACGGCGTGCCTTACAACAAGATCGTCGCCGAAACCTACTCCATCGACACCGAGCAGCAAGTGCAGCGCCTCGCCGCAATCGCCCAGCGAATGCGCCTTGCGCACATTGTCGTCGTCAGCGACGGCACGCACCTCTTCCGCATCGCCGAGCTATGCCGTCGCGCGGGCCTGGATGTCTACACTTCGCCGCGTTCGCGAGTCGGCAACATCGACGACTACGACGCCGCCAAGCGCACCACCCACGAAGTTTTGAGTTACACCGCGCTGCGCCTTGACCTGCACATCAGTTGGCTGCACCGCTGGCTCGAAGGCAAGAACGGCTAACTCGCAGCGGGCTTGCGGGCGATCACTATTCGCAATGGTGGAAACGTCGTCAACACGTTGCCCCAGCGCCGCTCCACGGCGAAGCCTGCGTCGCGCAGTTGCGCGGCATACTCTCCGGTGAGTTTATAGTCGGAAATCGCCGCAATACCGCCAGGCTTCAACACGCGGGCGATTTCGGCAATAGCTTTCCGGCGCGTCGGCTTGTCGTAAATGTTATGCAGGCAAAGGTTCGACAAGATGACGTCGAAGCTCGCATCGGCGAAGCTCATGCCCTGCGCTCCTTCGCCGACCAACGTACAGCGACCGGCCACACCTTCCAGTTCCAGATTGTGCCGCGTAGCTGCTTCGGAGTTGCCGCCCATGTCCACGTTCGACCAGATATCGATGCCCGTCGCATGGCCTCCGGCACCCAACCGTTTCGCCGCTCCGGCCAGCAGCAACCCGCGCCCACAGCCCACGTCGAGCACCTGTTCATCGCCTCGCCAAGAGTGCAGCGCGAGCATCGTGTCGCGGTGCCAATACTTGCCGACCTTCACGTAGAACAGCATCAGGCATGCCTGGACAAGTAAAATGCTGCCCATCCAGGTCAGCGATTCGTGCCACTGTATATCCACTTTGCCGATGTGAAGCGTCTTCGGTGTCACAAAGTTCAGCAGAACTGCGAGACCGCCGAAAACAAATAGATTGCGCAGCACATTCGGCGCGTCGACACCATAGTTTGGCTTCGCGGAATCATTCATCGTCGTCCACCATAGCGGCCGGAACGCCGCCTTCTCTGCGCAGTTTTAAATATCCGCGAATAAACGGCTCCAGATATCCATCCAGCACCTTGTCCACATCGCCGACTTCGACGCGCGTCCGCAAGTCTTTCGCCATGCGATAGGGCTGCAAGACATAACTGCGAATCTGCGAACCGAAGTTGATTTCGAGCTTCGTGTCTTCGAGTTTACGGCTGATCGCTTTCTTCTTGTCAAGCTCGTACTCATACAACCGCGAACGCAGCATCTTCATCGCCTTGTCTTTGTTTTTATGCTGGGAACGCTCGTTCTGGCAACCTGCAACTATCCCAGTTGGAAGGTGCGTAATACGCACGGCAGAGTCGGTCGTATTGACGTGCTGCCCGCCCTTTCCACCGGAGCGATACGTATCGATGCGCAGGTCGTCGGGTTTGATGTCGATGACGATGGAGTCGTCGATTTCCGGACTCACAAATACGCTGGCAAAACTCGTGTGACGCCGCTTGGCCTGGTCGAACGGCGAGATGCGTACAAGCCGATGCACGCCCGTCTCGCCGCCCAGCAAACCGAACGCGAAGTCGCCCGTAATCGTGAACGTCGCGGACTTGATGCCCGCCTCGTCGCCGTCTTGAATTTCATTGATCTCGGTCTTGAAGCCCTGACGCTCGGCCCAGCGCAGGTACATGCGCATCAGCATCTCGGCCCAGTCCTGGCTCTCCGTTCCGCCCGCGCCCGGGTGTACCGTAACGATGGCGTTCAGCGTGTCGTTTTCTTCCGACAACATAGTGCGCGCTTCGAGCGCCTCGGAGAATTGGACAAGCGAATCGATCTCACGCCTCAAGTCCGCTTCAACCGAAGTCTCACCTTCGCGCAGCAGTTCCAGGTAGGCTTCAATGTCGTCGCCGCGGCGAGCAAGTTCAGCGTCATCGGCTAGTTGCAACTCCAGGCGCTTGCGCTCGCGCATCAGCGGTTGCGACTTCGCACCGTCGGCCCACACACTCGGGTCGGCGATTTTCTCTTCCACGACGGCCAATTCTTTTCTCAGGCGTGACGAGTCAAAGATACCCCCGTAGGTCGCGCACCTTGTCACGTATGGGGGAGTACTCGAATTCAAAATCGCTCAACATATATCTAGTGTACTTCCCTTCTCCGGGCGAAGCCTAAGCCGAGAGCGAGGACGGCAACAACCGCGCATATCCAGCCAAACCAATCTCCGAAGCGCGTATAAAACGTCCTGTCGTCACGATACGAAAATCCGGCCAGCATCGACCCCCGAATGTGGCGCGGAATGGTTGCCGTAACGCGGCCAAAGGGGTCGATAGATGCGGTAATGCCGGTATTTGTGGCGCGAAGCACCCAGCGGTCGTTCTCGATGGCGCGCATCCGCACCATGTCGAGATGCTCCCACGGAGCGCTGCTGTCGCCATACCATCCATCGTCGGAAATATTCACGAGCACCTGCGCTCCGTCACCGGCGAAACGCCGAATATCATCGCCAAAGATGGATTCGTAGCAGATAAAAACCCCATAGCGTTTGCCTTCTGCCGTGAATATCCTGCGTTCCAGTCCGGGTACAAACGGTAAGTTGTCGAGTAGATGGCCGGCGAAGAAGAACAGCGACTTGTAGGGCGTGTATTCACCGAACGGCACCAGGCGCATCTTGTCGTAGCGACCGCCATAGGCCCCGTCGGGTAAAAAAAGCGCAGCGGAATTGTATTCGCTGTAGTGGCCTTCAGGGGTTCGCGAGGCGAGGGTGACATCGTCGACGATGACCGGTGTTTTAGCGCGAATGGCGAGAGCGCCCATGCTCTGCCGAAACGCTGGGTCGGCGTCGAAGAAGTCCGCCGGGGCTTCCGGCCACGCGATGATCCTGGGTTTCACCGCCAGCAGCGCGGCTGGAATTGCAGGCGAACCATCGGGTGAAAGCGGCACTGCGGTGGGGTGCAGGCTGAGCTCGTCGAAGGCCGCCAGCATCTGCTCCTTCGTCTCCGGAGGGCCGGTCGCTTCCGCCCCGACCTTCAGATTTTCCTGGAGAAGCACTGCAGTGGAGTCCACGTCTGATCTCTGCGTTGTCAACGGATGCGATCCGAAGTAAGTCGCAAGTGCAACAAAGACAATTGCGACCCCCGGCCAAAGCATCGCATTTCTACTTCGAGTGCCCGTTCCACGCATCAGCCAAAGGCTGTTTACAGCCGCGACCAGAAACGACAATCCCATCACCCCGGTCCAGGGCGCAAGCCGCGAAAGCGTAAGGTTGTCGACCTGCGTGTAACCGAACAGGTCCCACGGAAAGCCGGTGATGCGAGCGCGAGCAAGCTCAACCGCGACCCAAACAAACGGCGCAAGACATAAAACTGCTTGACGCGACCATTTTTGGAGCAACCGACCGATACACCACCCGTACAGCGCGTGATACAGGGCCACATACAACGAAAAGAGCAGAAGGATTCCATAAGCGGCGGCCTTGGGCAAATCGCCATAGGTATGCATGGTCTGGTAGATCCAATAGCAATTGGCGAGATACCAGACGATGCCGGAACAATATCCCAGCAACGCAGTCTGTGCAGGCCGAAGCGCAGTGCCCATGCGGCTTTTCGTCAACATGGCGGCGATCAATGGCGTGAGCGCGAACCAGCAGAAAACCCTGCGCCACGACGGCACCGGACCTGCCAGTGCGAAAGGAAGGGCCTGTAAGATCGCAGAGACGATCGCAAGCAGCCACAGACGGAGAGGGATAGAACGCATCTTCGAAAGTCTACCAGCAGGAGCTTTTCGGGGAGATTGGTTACTGACGTCCCACCCGGTGTTTGGCGCTCCGAATTGTTTCTCCAAACCTGCGGAGCTATCTCAGAAAATGCCACATTTGTAGAAACTCGGGTTGCTCTTCTTAGTGCAATTGTGTATTGTTTTTAAGTGAGTTAGAAGTTCGTTGAGTTTTCTAAATACACACTCACCGGTTTTATATGGAGAAATTATGGACGTTCGTCGTATCATCGCCGACATCGATGCGGAGATTGCAAAGCTTCAGGGAGTAAGGGCGACTCTTACGGGCCTTTCCACCTCATCCGGAGAGATTCCGGCAACCGCCAAAACTGGCCGTCGCGGACGTCCCAAGGGAAGCAAGAATGCCGCCAGGGCAGCCAAGCCTGCAAAGGCCGCCAAGACCATAAAGCGTCAATTGAGCCCCGAAGGCCGCAGGCGCATTTCCGAAGCGATGAAGCGCCGTTGGGAAGAGCGTCGCAGGAAAGCCGCAAAGTAATTCAGTTTAAAGAAGGAAGGGTCGCCTAAACGGCCCTTCCTATATTCTGGCCGGTCGCAAGCGGCCTTAAGAGATTGGTCAACATAAGTCGGCCCGACGATCAGTCACGCGTGAAGTGCGCGGGAATCGTTCGTGCGAATGGATGAGGGCCGCTTCAAACATCGCCGCGGTCGTCCTTCTTTGGGCAGACCTTGCTCACCGATGGATAGTCGCTTGGACGACCTTTCGCGAGCGCGCCAACTCCACAGCGAGCAATCGGCCAATGGCGATGGGGGTGTCCGTAGACTTCGCCGGTCTCAGCAACGTCAGGCCATCTCGCACGGCGGCGTGAGCTTCTTCGAGGTTGCCCGCGTCGTTGGCCGCTCCGGCCAGCAACCAATGGTAAAACGGTAACGACCGATGGATCAGCGCGACCACGCGCTCGGCATAGCGCAGAGACCAGACCGGGTCGCGCAAACACTCAGGCCGCACCAGCAAGGAAGCTTGGGTCGCTGGGACTAGAAGAAGGAGTGAAGCGTCCGGCTTTTCGACGGCCTTGCGCAATGCGGCGATGTCGCTCGCGCCCATGCGCGCTCCCTCCTCCACTTGCTATTGGCGACCGCGCCACCTCACAAAATCCGTGCAGCGCCAAAGTTTCAAACCACGTACTCTAGGCAAGGACTTCGTCCTGAATTCAAGGCCTCAATGCACCGCTTCATCAGAACTGCCCAATGCGGGCTTCTCGCCCTCTTGCTGCTCGTCACGTCCGGAATCCGTGCCCAGGCGCCGCAACCCACCGGTATGCCGGTCCTCGCCTACCATCGCTTCGACCCCACGACGCCCGCTTCAACGACGGTGACGACGGCGGTGTTCGAGTCGCAACTCGACTTCCTCGCCGCGCACCAGTTCACCATCGTCCCGCTTTCACGCATCACGGAAATCGTGCTCCGCAAAGCTCCGCCATCGCCAACGCCGATCGTCGCAATCACGGTCGACGACGGGCACAAGTCGGTCTATACGGTCTTGTTTCCGATCGTCAAACGACGCCGGATTCCGGTGACCCTCTTCATCTATCCGTCCGCGATTTCCAATGCGTCCTACGCGCTCACATGGGACCAGCTCAAGGAAATGAAGGCGTCCGGCCTGGTCGATATTCAGTCGCACACTTACTGGCATCCCGACTTCCGCAAAGACAAAGCCAAGCGCTCGCCGGCGGACTATGTTGCCTTCGTGAATACTCAGCTCACACGTTCCCGCGAAAAGCTCGACGCGCAACTCGGGACGCACATTACTCTTCTCGCGTGGCCCTATGGAATCCTCGACGCCGACCTCGAAGCCGCTGCCGCTCGCGCCGGATACGTCGCGGCGTTCGGCTACGCGGGCGGCGTCGCGCGTCCCGGCGACGACCCGTTTTCGATCCACCGCATCCCCGTTCCAAACTTCGCGCACGGCACGGCCTTCGAGGGCTTGCTGCGCGATGCGCAAGCTCACCCTGAAGGAAATCAGTCAAAGGCAGGTCATGAATAACGTATTTTCTACCGCTCTCCGCATCGCGCTTCTCACCGTTTTCGCAGCGACCGTTCTAGCAACGACAGCCGCCGCGCAGACCACAAACTCCATAGACGCTCACATCATCGACGCCTCCACGCAGAAGCCGATTCCCGATGCGACCGTCACCCTCAACGGCAGAGTGCTGCCGCTTGACGCCGGAGGACACTACTCCATTCCCGCGAACACGCTGGCGATCATGGCTCGCGCGCCGGGCTACAAGGCCGCGACGTTTCCCATCGCCGACGCTTCGAAGAACAATGGCAATCTCGCGCTGACGCCCTTCACGGTGAAGGCGTTGTACCTTTCGGAGTACGGCATCGCCTCGGCCCCGATTCGCGACGCGGCGCGCAACATCATCCAACATGGCGGCGCCAACGCGCTGGTCATCAACATCAAAAGCGACCATGGGATGCTCGTCTACCCTAGCGACATCGCGCTTGCGAAATCCATCGGCGCGCGCAAACTGACCACCATCCATTCCCTCCGCGACCTCGCCAACGCGGGCCACAGCCAGGGCATTTACATGATCGCCCGCATCGTCACCTTCAAGGACGACCCGCTCGCCACCGGCCGCCCCGACCTCGCCATCCATCTCGCCAACGGCGCGCTCTTCAAGGACCGCGAGCACCTCGGCTGGGCCGACCCCACGCAGCCCGAAGTCCGCGCCTACAACATCGCTATCGGCGTTGAAGCGGCCAAAGCTGGCTTCGATGAAGTCCAATACGACTATGTGCGTTTCCCCGACGCCGCCACCAAGATGCAGTTCCGCGGCCCCACCGACGAGGCCAGCCGCGTCGCGACCATCGCCGGCTTCCTGCGCGACGCCCACACCGCGCTCGCGCCGTACAACGTGTTTCAGTCCGCCGACATTTTCGGCTATGTCTCATGGAACACCAACGACACCGGCATCGGCCAGCAGTTGGAACAGATCATGAAAATCGTCGACTACGCCTGCCCCATGCTCTATCCCTCGGGCTTCAAGTTCGGCATTCCAGGCCACCCCAAACCGATGGCCAATACCGAAGACATCTACGCCACGATCAAGCTCACGCTGGACAAGTCCGTACAGCGCACCAACACAAACCCTAAGAAATTTCGCCCGTGGCTACAGGCGTTTCGCGACTACGCCTTCGGTGGATTGATCTATGGCCCCGTGCAAGTGGCCGCGCAGACCCGCGCCGCAGCCGACGCACACACCGACGGCTGGCAGCTTTGGAACCCCCACAACCGCTACACCGACATCGGCCTCATCCAGGAAAAGACGGCTAAGGTCGAGACAGCAGGGGTCAATCCGTGAAGGACCTCATCCGTCGCCAACTCGCCCAATCCATCGCCACCCTCTCCGCCGTCCTCGCCGACGAGGCCATCCACGACGCCGTCCTCAAAGCCGGTGAACTCACCGCGACGGCCATGAAGTCCGGCAAGAAGCTGCTCGTCTGCGGCAACGGCGGTTCCGCAGCGGACGCGCAGCATCTCGTCGCCGAGTTTGTCTCCCGCCTCACCGTCGACCGCCCCGCGCTACGCGCCATCGCCCTCACCACAGACACCAGCATCCTCACCGCCATCGGCAACGACTACAGCTACGACAACATCTTCGAGCGCCAGGTTGAAGCCCTCGGCATCGAAGGCGACGTGCTGCTCGCCATCTCCACCAGCGGCAACTCGAAGAACTGCCTCCGCGCCCTCACCCTCGCGCGCAAAATGGGTCTCCACACCATCGCCTACACCGGCAACAAAGGAGGCGCGATGGCCCCGCTCGCGGACATCAACGTCATAGTCCACTCCGACACGACGATGAACATCCAGGAGTCCCACCTCGCCCTCGAACACATCTTCTGCATGGTCGTCGAGCGCTTCTACTTCGGCCCCGACTTCGACAAAAAGCCCCAACAGTTAGCGGAGTAGCCCATGCCCATCTCCTACCGAGCGGCCCAGACGCTCATCAAGCGCGGCGACGAACCCGCCCTCCGCGCCGCGCTCGACCAGCATCTCGACCCCAACCTCACCAACCCCAACGGCTGGTCGCTCCTCATGCTCGCCGCCGTAGAAGGCTCGGTCCCACTCGGCCGCCTGCTCATCCAACGAGGCGCGAAGCCCAACACGCTCAACAGTAAGAACGGATCGGCCCTCAGCATCGCGACTAAAAAGGGACACGCACCCTTCATTGAATTTCTCACCGCTCACTGTGCTTCTTCCAATTGACGGCAAACATTAATTCTCCCGGCTAAGCCGGTACATCAACACCGCGTCCCGCTTCGCATTGATCGCCTGCGACGGCAGATCGACCGTCTCGCCCGCCGCGTGAGCACCTCCTCCTGTCGCCCCCACGCCCGCGATGCCCGGAACCAGCGCCGCCACAAACGCGATATCGCCCGCACCCCGCTGCAACGGATCCAACTCCGGCATCTCCGCAAATCCCAGCGATGTGTTCACTTCATTCAACAAGCCCAGCAGTGCGCGGCTTGCCTCCGTCGGCGGCATCGCCGGATAGCCCTCCGAAAACACGATCTCCGCACCTGTCCCTGCCAGATGCCGCGCCACAATGTCCTGCATCTTCTGCTGCGTCGCCGTCGTTTGTTCATCTGAAATCGTGCGCATGTCGCCGCTCGCCATCGCGATCGGGGGAATGATGTTGCTCTTCCCTACGGCCGTCGCGGACCCGCCATCGGCCGTCGTTTCAACCCGCGCGCCGCCCGCCATCAAACCGACATTGAACGTCAGGTACGGCTCCGGAAGCTCCGTCCGAAACGCATCCAGAATGCGCGCCAGTTCATACACCGCGCCATACCCCATCCGCTCCCCAAAGATCCCCGCCGAGTGTCCCGTATGCCCCGTCGCGGTCACTTTCCAACTCGTCGAACTGCGCCTGCTGATGCTGCCGTAATACACGCCCTTGCTCCTCGGCGTGCCTTCAAACTCCAGCGCAACGTCCGACTGCTTCGCTGCGGCAATCAGGTCGCGCCGCGAAATCGCCGCAGGAATTCCGTGGTCCTCTTCATCACCATCGAGCACCACGCTAATCGCCGCATCGCGCAGAACTCCCGCGGTCTGCATGGCCTCGAGCGCCATAAGCATCACCACGATGCCGCCCTTCATATCGCTCGTCCCCGGCCCCGTCGCGGTATCGCCGTCGACGCTCCAGTGCTGGAACGGGCTGTCCAACTCGAACACGGTATCCATGTGCCCAATCAGCAGCATCCGTTTCCCGCAATGCCCACCCGAAGGACAAGGATGCTCGGCAATCAGGTGCCCGGCGCGATGCACTTCATCCATCGCGACCCAGCGCGTCGTAAAACCCAACGCCTTGAACCGCGGCTCCAGCACGGCACCCACAGCGCGGACGCCCGCCAGATTATGCGTACCGCTATTGATCTCGACAATCTGCCGCAACAACTCCTGCCCCGCCGGAGCTTCGCGGTCCACCGCCGCCACCATCGCAGCTTCAGTATCCGCCGCCGCAACCTGCCCCCACGCGCCGCAAACAAACGCCGCCGCACACATCCCTGCAATTAACTTGGATCGCATATCCAAAGAGCCTAGCACCACGCTTTCCTCCGCGAAACTTCGCGCTTAAACTTTGCGAACTTTGCGTCAAGGCGCTTCCTCCGCCCATGCACAACGCTAAACCACCTTCAACCCACTCTTCGCCCGTTCCACAAACTCCATCGCCGTCTTCACAACAAAATCCAGCATCTCGTCAGTCAACCCTGGAAACACGCCAATCCAGAACACGTTGTTCATCACGTAGTCCGTATTCGTCAGGTCCCCAACCACGCGATACTCCCACCCCTCATACGCCGGCTGCCGCGACAAGTTCCCGGCAAACAAAAGCCGCGTCCCAATCTTTTTGACCTCCAGCGCCTGCGTCAATTGGTCGCGCGTAAACGGAGCGCCGGCCTTCACGCCGATCGGAAACCCAAACCAACTCGGATCGGAATCCTCTCCCGCCTCCGGCAATTGCAAATACTCCGACAGCGGCTTCAGCGCGTTTTTCAAATACGCAAAGTTCGCCTTCCGCCGCGCGATAAACTCCGGCAGCTTGTCCATCTGGCTCACGCCCAGCGCGGCCTGCATATCGGTCGCCTTCAGGTTGTAGCCCACATGCGAATAGGTGTACTTATGGTCATATCCGCACGGCAAACTCCCAAGCTGCCAGTCGAATCTCTTCCCACAAGTATTGTCTTTTCCCGGGTCGCACCAGCAGTCGCGTCCCCAATCGCGGAAGCTGTCGATCAGCACCTGCAACTGCGGCTTGTCGGTCAGCACCGCCCCGCCTTCGCCCATCGTAATGTGGTGCGCGGGATAGAAGCTCACCGTCGCAATGTCGCCAAACGTGCCTACCTTCCGCCCCTTGTACGTCGAGCCGAGCGCATCGCAGCAGTCTTCAACCAGCCACAGCT
>JALYTE010000232.1 GCA_030854435.1 Acidobacteriota bacterium
CTGTTGACCACCACGCCCGAGGTGACGCGGCCCAGCGCACTCGAGTCCACCTGTAGGTCCTCACCCGCGCCTTCCACCGTGACGTTCTCTCGCACATCTCCCACGACGAGGTGGACGTTGAGCCCCAGGGTCTCGGTCACGTTGACCTGGAGATTGGGATAGGTCGAGCCTTTGAAGCCCTTGTCCGCGACTTGCAGCGTGTAAGCGCCAGGGGAGAGTTGCAGCACTAGATAGGTGCCCTGTCGTGAAGAAGTGGCGGTGCGCACTTCACCCGTGGCGTCGTTGTTCACTTTAATTTGAGCGCCGGCCACGACCGCGCCGGAAGGATCGGTCACAGTACCGGCGATGGCACCCGTGTTGGCGGTCTGGGCCTGCGAAACGGGGCAGAGCGCGATCGGCGCGACACACAACAGTGTGCAGAGGAGGACGCGGCAAGTGCGGTTTGAGCTAATGCTTGCGGCGATTGTTTGAATGGACGTTCTCATTGCCGTTCTCCTTCGAGTGTTTCGAATGTTTGAAGTGGTTCGTTTTTGTTGCAGGGCCTTCCGTAAATTCGGGGTCGTACCAACGCGTGCCGGTCCGGAATTCCTTGTCTTTGTGTTGCAGGATTTTGATCGAGCGCTGGGGATGAAGGTGGGAACACGCGACCATCAGCGCGTCGATCGCGGCCAGCGGCGCGACATACGATCCATGAAACGAAGGGTTCGCGATGGGCGCGACCCAGAATGAATCGCAGTGGCGGGCAACAGGGGTCTTGTCGCCGTCCGTAAGGCCGAAGGTGTGGACGCCGCGCTCCCGCGCGAGCAGGATATTTTCCACGGTCTCGCGCAGGCAGCGGCCAAAGCTGATCGCAATGAGCAGGTCTTTGGGGCCGAGCAGGTTGACCTTCTGGTGCAGGTTGCCGGTCGATCCCAATGGCGCTTCGGCGTCGTAGCCCAGGCTGGCGAGGCCGTATGCCAGATGGCCGGCAAGGGAGTAAGCCAGATCGACTCCGACGACCATGATGCGGCGGGCGCGGTCCACTACACGGGCGATCTCAATGACGGCTGCTGGAGACAGCGTGGAGCGGAGCGCCGCCAGGTTCTCCAATTCCACATCGAGGCTGTGCTCGACGTGTCCGGCGATGCTGCGTTTCTCGCCCGCCGCCGCCTTCATCAACGTGTAGGGCGTGATGCGGATGACGAAGTGCGAACGTAGGTCTGCGGTGAAATCGGCATAGCGCTCATAGCCCAGCGCCTGGGTGGTGCGAACGATGGTGGCGGCGTCCACGTCGTAGCGTTTGGCCAGCGCGCGGGATGAGAGGAAGTAGTTTTCGTCGGGGTTGTCGAGGATATCGCGGAGAAGTTCGCGGCGACTGGCACCGAGCGAGTCGGCGGCCTGGTGGAAGCGGTCCTCCAGCGAGGTGCTCCGGCCTTCGCCCGTTTTCTTGACCCGTTCTACAGCCATCATTGCCGCCGATCCGTGACCCTAACAACTTTCCCGAATATGGAGACTGTTACATCATTTGTTGCACCGAGTCAAGAAAAAACATCAAGCGTTGCATTTTTTCTTGACATGCGCTGTTTTTGGCTGCACTATCGGAAGCGTCTCTACAAGTCCCTTTTGAGGAAGCGTGAATGAAAACGATTGCCAACACGATGTCCGTTCTTTCCGCCGTTCAGCCCACTTCTGCTCAAAGCGTGTCGCGTGGTCTGCGATTCGCCGGGCTATCGCTACTGCTTGCGTTCACTGCCGGGGCAGTCGGCCAGAGCATCAAGCAAGCGCCGCTGACGCCCAAGCCGCAAATGGCCGGGTCAACGGTGGCCTCGTCGGCAACGTCCGCGACGACTCCGACGCTGGATGGGGCAGACATAGGAGCGTTCCTGGACGGGCTGATGCCGCTGACGCTGGAGCGCGACGACATCGCGGGAGCGGTGGTGTCGATCGTTAAAGACGGGAAGGTGATCTTCGCCAAGGGCTATGGCTACGCCGATGTGAAGGCGAAGAAGCCCATGTCGGCGACCGATACGCTGGTGCGGCCAGGATCTATCTCCAAGCTGTTTGCGTGGACGGCGGTGATGCAACAGGTGCAAGCCGGAAAGATCGACCTCGACCGCGACGTGAACGACTATTTGGATTTCAAGATTCCGGCGAAGTTCGGCCGGCCGATTACGATGCGCGACCTCATGACCCATTCCGCGGGCTTCGCT
>JALYTE010000241.1 GCA_030854435.1 Acidobacteriota bacterium
GACGACGAGTTGGGTCTTGACGCCCTGGTCGCGCAGGGCGTGCCACATCTCGAAGCTCTGCGGAGCGGGACACTCGCCGTCGCGGTCGCCGACGATGATGAGCATCGGCGTCTTGGCCTTCTTGATGAAGTTGATGGCCGAGCTTTTCGCGTAGACCGCAGGGTCGTCGTAGACGCTCGCGCCGAAGAACGGAATCATCCATTGGTCGATGGAGTTTTCGCCGTAGTAGCTCAGCCAGTCCGAGAGACCCGCGCCCGCGACGATGGCGCGAAAACGCTGCGTCTGGGTGGCGGCAAACATGCTCATAAAGCCGCCGTAGCTCCAGCCCGTCATGCCCAGGCGATGGTCGTCGATCGAAACCTTCTTCTCGACCGCATCGACGCCCGCGATGATGTCGCGCAGGTCGCCATAGCCGAAGTCCTTGCGGTTGGCGGCGGTGAACTTTTCGCCCTGTCCGAAGCTGCCGCGCGGGTTGGGCGAGAGCTCGAAGTAGCCGAGGTTGGCCCAGTTGCTACCGCCCCAGCGCGCCCCGGCAGAGGCCGACGGGCCGCCGTGGACGCTGACGATCATGGGGTACTTCTTCGCAGGGTCGTAGTCCTTCGGATAGGTGAGCCAGCCCTGGACGTGGAAGCCGTCGTTGGCCCACTCGATGGATTCAGTCCTCCCGACGGGCTTTGCGCCGTCGTTCAGGTGAGTGACCTGTTTGAGCTGGTCGGACGGTCCCGCCCAGACTTCGGGAGCGGTGGCGTGGCCGGACTTGACCAGCGCGAGCGTGCCATGCGGGGAGACGCCGATGGCGTCTTTGATGGGGCCGCCGCCGACATTGACTTCACCGAGATCGTTGGAGGCGTCCTGCTTGTCCGTGGAGACGACGTAGTCCGTGAGCAGGGTATGGCCGCGACGGTCTTCGACGAAGCCGATGTTGTCGTTGCCGGTCCAGGCGATGAAAGTGGGAGAGCCGTCGATGCCGGGGGTGATGTCGGTTGGCGCTCCACCCTTCGCGTCGACCACCCAGACGTCGCCGCCGGTCGAACCCTGGTCGGACATAAGGCCGCCGATGAAGGCGATGCGCTTGCCGTCGGGCGACCAGCGCGGAACGGCAATTTGCAAGCCGTGCATGGCGGACTTGGTGGTGTTGGGATCGAAGACGACGGTGGGTGTTGAAGGCTGTCCGGTATTGGTGGCAGCCGCGTAGAGTTTCGCGATCCACCAGGTATTTTCGCCCGGAGGGTTGGCGGCGATGAACGCAATTTCCTTAGCGTCGGGCGCCCAGTCGAACTCATAAACGTGAAGGTTCGCGGGCGTGAGCCATTCGCCTTTGCCATCCGCGACATCCACGTCGTATACGCGCTGAATCTCGACGCCATCCTCGCCGATGACGCCCGACCACGGCTTCATCGCATCGAGCGCGCCGGCCGAGCGCGAAGCGTTTTCAACGAAGAGGAAGGCGATCGACTTCCCATCGGGAGACCACGCCGCCTGTTTGTACAGGCCCGTAACGTGGGTCAACTGCTTCGATTCGGCGGTCGCCTTCGACCACAGAAATATCTGCGCTTGCGCGGGCTTTTCTTCCTTGCCGGTGCAGGTCGAGGTGTAGGCCAGCCACTGACCGTCCGGCGACCAGATCGGCGAGCCATTGGAGCAGTTGGTCGCGCCGTTGGGAGCGACGATCTGGTCTTTCGCGGGATCGGGGTTGGCGACAGCGGTGAGGTGAAGCTGCGAACCCTCGCGCGTACCCACAGACCAGGCAACGGTTGCTCCGTCGGGGGAAATGGCGACAGAGCCAGGGTTTTTGACGCGACCCGCGCCATCGCCGCCGCGCTGGGCCACTGCGGGGAGGGAAGAGGTCAGGCAAAGGACAGCGCCAACGGCGGACAAGCACACAATACGCATGGAAATGTTCATGCCAGAAAGGGTAGCACGGGCAGTGGGACGGTTGGCAATGAGGACGATACTGCGCAGTGGGTCAGTTTGGATCCACTGCACATCTCCTATTCCCTTCACGCGTGATAAAGGACATTATCATGCGCAAACCGAACGACGTGCAGAATCTTTCGCTTGCGCATCGAGAGGCGCTCGGAGTGCCGAACGCTATGGTCATTGGAAGGCTTCAGAACGGGTTTGCTCTTCCTGGCAAAATGGAGTTGAGATCACTCCTGCTTCTTTCCAAGAACCACAGTGAAGGAAAGTTCATGGTCGCCGCGTTCTGCAATTACCACCCGAGTGACACCCACCGCGCCGAATAATTCCATCCTTGCCAGTTCGCCGTTGCTCCCGGCGGGCGGTTTTCCGTCGATCGATATGATCGTGTCCCCTACCGACAATCCCGCCATTGCCGCCGGCGATCCTGCTTCTACCGTCTGGATTGTCGCGCTATCTATTTTGGCTGGGTCCACCGTGAATCCTACGGTGCCTGCGTCCTTTGCTTTGACATAGCCCCATGGTCGGAACAGCTTTAAGCAGACCGCGTTGGTGATGGCCGTCATGGGGCCCGCAGCTGTGCACGGCACAAACCGGCCGCGCCAATCCACCAGCGGCATCAAGGGTATGAACATGGATCCCGACGGAGCATTTGCAGGCATAGGCGCCTGCCCTCGCGCAAATGTGACCTGGCGTTCTTCATGTGTGGACGATGCTTCGCCCGCAGCCTTCACCGTGAGCGTGAGGGACTTGCCGCGTTCACCGAAGCTCTGCCGCGCCACCTCCATCGCCGGTGTCCAGGTTGCCGATTTGCCGTCTACCGATTTCACGCGGTCGCCCTTCTGGATTCCTGCTGCGGCAGCAGGAGACCCCGGTTCGACCGACGTCACGAAGCCGTCTTCGGACCCCGCAGTGCCAATTGTCAGGCCATCAGTTCCCACTTCACTTTCTCGTAGGAATCCCTCCTTTTCGGCCCGGGAGACGCACTTGGGCACGAGGGCCATACCCAGCCCAATTCCAAGGCATGGCCCCTTCGCCCCCACCTCATTGATGATTTCTACCTTCGTCTGTGCCTCGGCGTGCCACTCGCAACCACTGACGACCGCCTCTACGCAGGCAATCAGCAAAAGAACTTTGCACCATGATCGCACCATCCCGCCTCCATTCGCGCCATCACATCTGAGACTAGATTATAAGCATTCGATTTTTGAACTTTTGAACTGTGGATTCAAACTGACCCGCTACGCGATACTGCTGGCGCGATACCCGATTGGCGGCAGCAAACTTGACTCCCCGAAAACGGTTTGATAGATTTAGAAGGTTCCGCGATTTTCGCCGAACGCACCTGTCTGGTTGCAGCAAGAACCAGAAGGCCTGTCTGTGAGCCTGCGACACCCTCCTCCCTCTGGAACGTACTGAGGATCCCATGTGGAAGGGCTATGCGGGCCGGAACAGCGCGATACGGAGTTGGGCAGTATTGGAAGACTTGAAAGAGTCGGTTCAATCACCTCAGCCACCGTCGCCTGTCTCAAACCTGAGCAGTGGACTGTTGTACACGCAGTTGGCAGTACGGCCGCGTGCAGGATTCAGAACTTCGCCGAGGCATGTCCGCATGTCTCGCCTTTCGTGCGTACACCGCTTGGAAGAAGAGCGTAAGGAGCTGCCCTGCATCGAGCCCGAATCTAGAAGTTCGGGTCATTCCGAGGAGTTTTACAAAGTGCCTACGTTCCATCAACTCGTCAAGCAGGGCCGGACGCCGACCCGCTACAAGACCGCCTCTCCCGCCTTGCAGGGTTCGCCGCAGCGGCGCGGTGTTTGCACCCGCGTCTACACCCAGACCCCCAAGAAGCCGAACTCGGCGCTGCGTAAGGTCGCCCGCGTTCGCCTTACCAACGGCATTGAAGTCACCACCTACATCCCCGGCATCGGACACAACCTACAGGAGCACTCGATTGTGCTCATCCGTGGCGGGCGCGTGAAGGACCTTCCCGGCGTTCGTTACCACGTTGTTCGCGGAACGCTGGATTCGGTCGGCGTCGCCAACCGCAAGCAGAGCCGCTCCAAGTACGGCGCGAAGAGACCGAAGGCGGCGAAGTAAGGATCAGGGCTGCCACAAAACGTAGGGCTGGCACAAAACGTAGGACTGCCACAAAACGTAGGACTGCCACAAAACGTAGGGCTACCACAAAACGTAGGACTGCCACAAAACGGTAGGTCGGGGCTTTAGCCCCGACATTGAGCGCCACAAAAAATTAGGGGCTTTAGCCCCGGACAAGTCCAGCACGTGAGAAGTCACCGCGCTGGAGGAAGAAGACGAGAAGAATGCCACGCAAAGGTTATATAGCGAAGCGCGAAGTGCCCGCCGACCCGATTTACGGTTCGACGCTGGTCACGAAGTTCGTCAACAGCATGATGTGGGGCGGCAAAAAATCTACCGCTCAGGGCATCTTCTACGAGGCGATGACCAACCTCGAAGCCAAGGGCGGCGATGAAGCCCTCAAGCTCTTCAAGAAGGCCGTCGAGAACGTCAAGCCGATGCTGGAAGTGAAGTCCCGCCGCGTCGGTGGAGCGAACTATCAAGTGCCGATCGAAGTCCTCCCCGAGCGCCGCACGTCTCTCGCGATTCGCTGGCTCGTTACTTTTGGCCGCGCGCGCGGCGAGAAGGGCATGGTCGACAAGTTGACGGCTGAACTGCTCGACGCCGCCAATGGCCGCGGCGCGGCGATGAAGAAGAAGGAAGACGTTCATCGCATGGCCGAAGCCAATAAGGCATTCGCTCACTACCGCTGGTAGGTTTTGCTTTTCGGAGGGAGCAGTGGCCTTTAGGCCACTGAATCCAGCCAGATTACGAATGGGGCTTTAGCCCCGGGTCTTGGAACGATTTACCGCGAACCTCGGTTCGCAGAAACGAAGAAATCGTGGCACGCACAGTACCTCTCGCAAAATGCCGCAACATCGGCATCATGGCTCACATCGACGCCGGCAAGACGACGACGACCGAGCGCATCCTCTTCTATACGGGCATCACGCACCGTATCGGCGAGGTGCATGAGGGCACCGCCACCATGGACTGGATGGAACAGGAGCAGGAGCGCGGCATCACCATCACCTCCGCCGCCACCACCTGCACCTGGAAGAACATCCGCATCAACATCATCGATACGCCGGGCCATGTGGACTTCACCGCCGAAGTCGAGCGCAGCTTGCGCGTGCTCGACGGCGCGGTGGCGTGTTTCGACGCAGTCGCGGGTGTGCAGCCGCAGTCGGAGACGGTCTGGCGCCAAGCCGACAAGTACAAAGTTCCACGCGTCTGCTTCATCAACAAAATGGACAAAGCAGGCGCGGACGCGGTCTATGCGACTTCGACGATTGTTGATCGCCTGGGCGCGCGCGCGATTCCTATCAACATTCAAATCGGCGCGGAAGCGAAGTTTGTCGGCGTCGTCGATCTGGTCACGATGAAGGCCATCGTGTGGCACGACGAGACCATGGGCGCCGAGTATTCGACCGAAGATATTCCCGCCGATATCGTCGAGACCGCGAATAAAGCTCGTCACGACTTGATAGAAGCTGTTGCCGACTCCGACGATGTCATCATGCACCACTATCTCGAAGGCACCGAGCCGACCGAAACCGAGTTGAAGGCCGGCATTCGCAAGGCCACCATCGCGATGAATATTTTCCCGGTGTTGTGCGGATCGTCGTTCAAGAACAAGGGCGTCCAGACGCTGCTCGACGCGGTGATCGACTATCTACCCAGTCCGCTCGACATCCCTCCCATGATCGGCCACAACCCCGACAACATGGAAGAAGAAATCATTCGCGCGGCCGACGACAGCGAGCCGCTGTCCGCGCTCGGCTTCAAGATCATGACCGACCCGTTCGTCGGCCAGCTTATCTTCATTCGCATTTACTCGGGCGTGCTGAAGACGGGCGATACGACGCTCAATCCGCGCACTGGCAAGACCGAGCGCATCGGGCGTCTACTCAAAATGCACGCCAACAAGCGCGAAGAGATTACCGAAATTATGGCGGGCGACATCTGCGCCGCCGTGGGCCTCAAGAACCTCGTCACGGGCGACACAATTTGCTCCGCCAAGCACCCGATTGTGCTTGAGTCCATCGACTTTCCGAAGCCCGTGATCGAGGTCGCTGTGGAGCCGAAGACCAAGGCTGACCAGGAGAAGATGGGCGTTGCGCTGTCGAAGCTCGCGCAAGAAGACCCCACCTTCAATGTCCGAACCGACATCGACTCAGGCCAGACCATCATCGCCGGGATGGGCGAGTTGCACCTTGAAATCATCGTCGACCGCATGATGCGCGAGTACAAGGTCGAGGCCAACGTCGGCAAGCCGCAGGTCAACTACCGCGAGACGATTCGCGGCAACGGCGAGGCCGAAGGCAAGTACATCCGGCAGACGGGCGGCTCGGGCAACTACGGCCACGCGAAGATTCGCGTTTCGCCGAACGAGCCGGGCAAAGGCTACGAGTTCTCTAACGACACCAAGGGTGGGACGATTCCGAAGGAATACATCAAGCCTATCGACCAGGGCATTCAGGAAGCCATGCTGGGCGGCATTCTCGCCGGGTACGAAATGGTGGACGTCAAGGTTTCGCTGTACGACGGCAGCTACCACGATGTCGACTCCAACGAAATGGCGTTCAAGATCGCGGGCTCGATGGCGTTCAAGGAAGCTGCGCGCAAGGCCAAGCCGGTGCTGCTCGAACCTGTGATGGCGGTCGAAGTCATCGTGCCCGAGGACTACATGGGTACGATCATCGGCGATTTGAACTCGCGTCGCGGGCGTATCGAAGGCATGGAAATGGTGGGTAATACGCAGGCCATTCGCGCCAGCGTCCCACTCTCGACCATGTTCGGATACGCGACGCACATGCGCGGCGCGACGCAGGGTCGCGCGAATTATTCGATGCAGTTCAAACAGTATGAGGAAGCGCCCCGCTCGGTTTCGGAAGAGATCATTGCGAAGGTGCAGGGCAAGGACAAGGACAAGTAGGGTCGCAGCAATCGGAAGGGCAGGGTCTTTGACCCTGCCGTAATGGGCAACACGATTGAAGGGGCTTTAGCCCCTGAAGGTACGGACGGTTTAGCACCACGTAAGCCGCGCGCTGGAGCCGGGGAAGTTTAACCGGCGCGCGCAAAACTTGAAGGCGAATTTCGCAACACGAAAGACGGAGACAATCATGGCGAAGGAAAAGTTTGACCGCAGCAAGCCTCACGTAAACATCGGAACGATCGGGCACATCGATCACGGCAAAACGACGCTGACGGCGGCGATCACGAAGGTGCTCGCAAAACACAACCCGAAGAACACGTTCCGTTCTTTCGACACCATCGACAATGCTCCCGAAGAGCGCGAGCGCGGCATTACGATCTCGACCTCGCACGTGGAGTACGAGACGGCCAACCGCCACTACGCGCACGTCGATTGTCCAGGCCACGCCGACTACATCAAGAACATGATCACCGGCGCGGCGCAAATGGACGGCGCGATTCTCGTTGTCGCCGCGACCGACGGCCCGATGCCGCAGACCAAAGAGCACGTTCTGCTCGCTCGCCAGGTCGGCGTTCCGTACATCGTCGTGTTTCTGAACAAGTGCGACGCGGTCGAAGACGAAGAGCTGATCGAGCTGGTCGAGATGGAAGTCCGCGAGTTGCTCTCGAAGTACGATTACCCCGGCGACGACACACCCATCATTCGCGGCTCCGCGCTCGGTGCGTTGAACGGCGAAGCGCAGTGGGAAGCCAAAATCGACGAGCTGATGGCGGCAGTCGACAAGTACATTCCGCAGCCGGAGCGCTTGGTCGATCTGCCGTTCCTGATGCCCATCGAGGACATCTTCTCGATCTCGGGTCGCGGAACCGTTGTCACGGGCCGCATCGAACGCGGCAAGATCAAGGTCGGCGAGGCCTGCTCGATCGTCGGCTTCCGCGACACGCAGCAGACGGTTTGCACGGGCGTTGAAATGTTCAAGAAGCAGTTGGACGAAGGCTTGGCCGGCGACAACGCTGGGCTTCTTCTGCGCGGAATCGCGAAGGAAGATGTCGAGCGCGGCATGGTGTTGGCCAAGCCCGGATCGATCACGCCGCACACTGAGTTCAAGGGCGAGATTTACGTCCTGAGCAAGGAAGAAGGCGGACGCCACACTCCGTTCTTCAACGGTTACCGCCCGCAGTTCTACTTCCGGACCACGGACGTGACCGGATCGGCGAAGCTGCCTGAAGGCACGGAGATGGTGATGCCGGGCGACAACATCCAACTCACAATCACGCTGCATACGCCAGTCGCCATGGAGAAGGGCCTGCGCTTCGCGATTCGCGAAGGCGGCCGCACCGTCGGTGCCGGAACGATCAGCGAAATCATCAAGTAAAGGCATCGCGGCGTCATTTCTGGTCGCAGCATGTCGTTGTTTTACGCTTTTGCAGTTGTTTGTTTTCGCCGTCATCCTGAGCGGAGCGAAGGACCCCCGTATTTGGGCCGACGCTACCGCACGGGGAATACAACTACACGAGGGCTGTCGGTCGGCCAAGAGTCACGACCACCGGCAGCCACTCCAAACGATCTTTGATCCGAGAAAGAATTCACATGGCACAGCAACGCATTCGCATCCGCCTGAAAGCATACGACTACCGCGTCCTCGACCAGTCCACCGGCGAGATCGTCGAGACCGCCAAGCGCACAGGCGCGCAGGTCGCCGGGCCGATTCCTTTGCCCACGATGAAGAACAAGTATTGCGTTCTGCGCTCGCCCCACGTCGACAAGAAGTCGCGCGAGGCCTTCGAGATTCGCACCCACAAGCGCTTGATCGACATCCTCGAACCCACGCAGCAGACCGTCGACGCGCTGATGAAGCTCGACCTGCCCGCGGGTGTGGATGTGGAGATTAAGACCGTCACCAAATGAAGATTTGCAGCAACGCGATAGACCGCAAGCAGCAGCAAATATCGCGGTAAGCCACGAAACGGTAGGTCAGGGCTTCAGCCCTGACAATAAGCGGATCGACAGAAAAGGGGCTTTAGCCCCTGAGGGTCGCAACAAGGCAATACCTACAGTGCTCGACCGCCGAGCATGATGAGGAAAGGGAAGTATGTCAGTCACAGCAATTCTCGGTAAGAAAATCGGCATGACGCAGATCTTCGATGAGTCCGGCGTGGTCCATCCGGTCACCGTTCTGAAGGTCGGCCCATGCGTCATCACGCAACTCAAGACGATGGCCAAAGACGGCTACGACGCCGCGCAGATCGGCCTCGTCGAGTTCGTCAAGGCCACCAAGGTGAACAAGGCCATGACCGGCCACTTCG
>JALYTE010000135.1 GCA_030854435.1 Acidobacteriota bacterium
ACCACATCGCGCCGCGCGCCCACCTCGCCCGCAAAAATCGTCCGCAGAATCCCCGCATTCGTCGCAGCATCGCCGCCTTCGAGCGCCGCCAGCGAGGCCCGCCGCAGGCCGAACTCCTCTGGCGCGATCGTATAGTGGCGCACAAATCCGTCGCGCACCTCAGCAACCTGGCTCGGCCCACTCAGAGCCAGTTCATCCAACCCGCCGTCTCCGTGGACCACAAACGCGTGGCGCACGCCGAGCATCGTCATCGCCTCCGCGACCAGCGGAACCAACCGTGCCTGATACACCCCCATCACCTGCCGCCGCGCGCCCGCCGGGTTCAACAGCGGCCCCAGCACATGCAGCACCGACCGCACCCGAATCGCCCGCCGCACCGGCATCACACCATCCATCGCAGGATGGTGCGACGATGCCAGCAGAAAGCAGAACCTGTGCGCGCGCAACGCCGCCGCCGCGGCCTCGGGGTCAAGATGGATCGGAATCCCCAGCGCCTCCAGCACGTCCGCCGACCCGCTGGTCGAAGTCACTTTGCGGTTGCCGTGCTTGGCCACGGTCGCTCCCGCCGCCGCCGCCACCAGCGCCGCCGCCGTCGAAATATTGAAGCTCCCACTGCCATCGCCGCCGGTGCCGCACGTGTCGACCAGCGTCTCGCGCTCGGCGTCGGTCAGCGGCAGCGTTTGCGACATGGCCCGCAACGCCATCGCGAAGCCCGCAACCTCGGCCGCCGTCTCCCCGCGCCCCGTCAGCGCGCCCAGCAGGTGCGCCAGTTCCATGTCCGACGCATCGCCCACCAGGATGCGGTGCATCAGCGCCGCAGCCTCTTCGCGCGACAACGTCTCGCGCGCCTCCAAAATCCGCTGCAACTCAGCCTGAATAGACATCTCCCCTGAGCCTACCAAACCTCAACGACGACAATCCCCTCCGCGTCCTCTGCGTTCCCTCCGCGTCCTCCGCGCTCGTCTTTGCTCTCGGCCCTGAACCGATAATCGCTACCCGCATTGGCTCTCGTCGCGCGCATTCGCTACCATAGCTTGTTAGCCGCATCGCAAATGGAGCGCCCATGAAGATTCACGAGTACCAGGCCAAGGAAATCCTGCGCAAGTACGGCGTCCCCGTCCCCGCGGGCGAAATGGCCACCACGCTGGAAGAAGCCGACACCGCCGCCAAACAACTCTTCAGCGCGGGCAACACGGTCGTCGTCGTCAAGGCGCAGATCCACGCCGGAGGCCGCGGCAAAGGCGGCGGCGTCAAGCTCGCCAAAAACCTCGCCGACGCTGCAACCGCCTCGAAGGCCATACTTGGAATGCAGCTCGTCACGCACCAGACCGGCCCGCAGGGTCAAAAAGTCCAGCGCCTGTTGATCGAAGCCGGCTCCGCCATCGACCGCGAACTCTACCTCGGCATCGTCACCGACCGCGACTCCTCGAAGATCGTCTTCATGGCGTCGAAATCCGGCGGTATGGAGATTGAAGAAGTCGCGCACGAAAATCCCGACGCCATCTTCAAGGAGTACATCGAACCGGTCGCCGGCCTTCAGCCCTACCAAGCCCGCAAGCTCGCCTTCAAGCTCGGCCTCGAAGGCGCGCAGATCGCCCAGGCTGTCAGCTTCATGCTCGGCCTCTACAAAGCGTTCGTCGAAACCGACTGCTCGCTGATGGAGATCAACCCCTTCATCACCACCAAAGACGGCAAGCTGGTCGCGCTCGACTGCAAAATCAACTTCGACGACAACGCGCTATTTCGCCATAAGGATTTGAAAGAACTCCGCGATATGGCGGAGGAGGACCCGCTCGAAGTCGAGGCGTCCAAAGACGCGCTCAACTACATCAAGCTCGACGGCAACATCGCCTGCATGGTCAACGGCGCGGGCCTGGCGATGGCGACCATGGACATCATTCAATACTCGGGCGGCTCACCCGCCAACTTCCTCGACGTCGGCGGCGGCGCCAACCAGCAGCAGATCGAAGCGGCTTTCGCCATCCTGCTCTCGGACAAAAACGTGAAGGCGATTTTCATCAACATCTTTGGCGGAA
>JALYTE010000251.1 GCA_030854435.1 Acidobacteriota bacterium
ACTCACTACTCACTATTCACTGCTTCACAACAACCCCTGCGCCTTCACCTCAAGATATTTACTGATCGCGTTCACCCCAACCTCCGCCGCGGTCGTCTCGACAATCAACACCCCCTGCCGCCGCAACTGCGCCATCGTTTCCCGCCGCCGCTCCAGCATCTCCTGCGCGGCCGCGGCGCGATACATCTCCTCCTGGGTCTCCGGCTTGCGCTCCGCAATCGCATCCAGCTCCGGATGTTTCAACAGCACCAGCACCACCAAATGCTGCCGCACCAACTCCGCCGCCGCCGTCACCAACTCCGACCGCCCCGCGCTGTCGGCCATCTCCGTAATCCACACAATCAACCCACGCCGCCGCTGCATGTTCTTCAACCGCGCCACCGCGTGCAGATGATCGGCCTCCGCGGCCTCGCTCCGCGCCTGGCTCAACAAGTCGATCATCAGCCGCAGATGCAACGCCCCCGCGCCCGGCGGCAGCGCCTGCTGCACCTTACGGCCGTATGTCATCAGCGCAAACTTGTCGCCCGAACTCCCCACCACCTGCGCCAGCATCACCGCCGCGGTCGCCGCCTGATCAAGCTGTGTGACCGTCAACAGATGCCCCGCATTGGCCTCGCTCTCGGTCTCTCCGACGAAGTGCTTTCCGGCGCGCTTCAAATCGAACGCCGTCCGCGACAACCTCCCCGCATCGAGCACGATCCACACCTGCTGCGAGCGCTCGACGGTGAACTGCCGCGTCACCAAATATCCTCGCCGCGCGGTCGCCGTCCACGAAACATTGCGCAGCTCGTCGCCCTTCTGATAATCCCGCAGGCTCTCGAATTCGCGCCCCACGCCGCGCAATCGCAGCCGCCGCTTCTGCTGCTCAATCTGCCGCGCGCGCATCAGGTAGAACTCCGCATTCTCCCCGCTCTGCTCGTTGGCCGGATACACCCTTACGTGTTGCACTCTTTGCTCCGGACCACCGCCAACGACCGGCAACGCCGCCGCCCATCGCTCCACCAGCTTGAACGCCCCGCGATAACGCAGGTACACCCGCCCCAGCGCAAAGTCCCCACGCTCACGCGGAAAGATCGTTTGCACTACCACCGCCGCATCGCGCGGAAACGCCTGCACCCGCTGCATGACCGGATCGGCCACCAACGACGGATGCAGATCGTCCGTCAACCGCACATCGAGCAACACATTGCTCTGCTGCACTACAGAAAGCTCAATCCGCGTAGGCTGCCCCAACTCCGGTGAATCCAGAAAATTCCGTGTCACCACAATCGCTCGCGGCGCAGGCAACATCGCCGCATCGACCGCCGCAAGCACCAGCACCACACCATCCCAGGCAAATAAGAACCAGATCAGTCGCGGATGCCAGAACGCAGGCACCGTCAGCACAAATCCGCCGCACACCAGGAACATCGCGAGCGCAGTCAGTCCGCGAACCGCCAGCAATACCAGGATCGCGTCCCACAGCAACATCGCGATCAGCATCTCCCAGTGCCAGCTTCCGCCGTGCATACCGAACAACAACCTTATCGCGTGCAGGATAGCCGGCACGGCCAATAGGAACCCCGCCGCAAGCCACCCCACCGTCACGCGCGGCAGCGTACACCCGGCCCACGCAAAGGTGCGTCCGGTTGGTTGCGCGTTCGCGCTCGCGGGTTCGGGAATCAGAGTCTGCATAGGAACGTCACTACGACTTGAGCCCTTCAATAAGGGTTCTCTTTCGAGCAAAAATAGTGATTCGTCCTCGCATCGACTCTGTGCGTGCCTTGCCGCAAGTGTTGTTTACGACGAACCCTTCTTGAAGAATGCGCTCGACCGGAATGTAGTCGGCTTCGCCCGTGTGCATATCTCGGCAGGTGACCCACCAGTTCGTAGCCACCCATACGCGATCACCCGATTTCACAGCCACCGTTGCTATTCCAAGCGCATCCGTCTGGAACGCCGGAACGCCACGAACATCCTTGAAATCGACGTTAACGCCTTCATGAGCGACTGGACGTCCGGTTTTTGCATTAAGAACTTGAACTTGAATCGTGGTAGAAGTAGGCTCTTGCGATCGCAGGCAACAGCAGACCGCGAGTAGCAAAATCACCGTACTGGATTTTGAGAGCAATCTCAAACGAAACTCCTCTTCCTACTTCGGCAGCGCCGTCGCCGCCAGAATATCCCGCACCACGCGGTCCGTATTCAACCCTTCCAACTCCGCCTCGGGCCGCAGCACAAACCGATGCCGCAACACCGGCAGCGCCGCGTCTTTCACATCGTCGGGCACCAGATAGTCGCGACCTTCGCGCGCCGCATGGGCCTTCGCGACAAGCAGCAGCGCCGCGCTCGCGCGCGGACTCGCGCCCAGCGAAATCGACGGCCAATCGCGCGACCGCCGCACGACCGCCAGAATGTAGTCAAACATCGCCGACTCGACGCGCACCGCCCGCACCTCGCTGCGCGCGGCCGCCAGCAATCCCGGCGGCACCTGCGCCACAAGCGTGTCCGCAAGCCCCGCCGGTGAGGTCGCCGCATGGTGCCGTTCGAGCACCGTGCGCTCGTCCGCAAGCTCCGGATACGGCACTCGAATCTTCAGCAGGAAACGGTCCAGTTGCGCTTCCGGCAGAGGGTACGTGCCTTCAAACTCCAGCGGGTTCTGGGTCGCAAACACGGTGAAGTAGTCGTCGAGCTTGTGTCCCACGCCGTCCATGGTCACTTGGCGCTCTTCCATACATTCGAGCAGTGCGGCCTGCGTGCGCGGCGGCATGCGATTGATCTCATCGGCCAGCAGAAACTGCGTAAACACCGGCCCCTTGTGCAGCGAAAACTCGTTCGTCTTGGGCGAAAAAACATTCGTGCCCAGCAAGTCCGCAGGCATCATGTCGGGTGTCCCCTGCGCGCGCTTGAACTCCAGGCCGAGGAACCGCGACAGCGTCTTCACGGCCAGCGTTTTGGCCACGCCAGGCACGCCTTCGACCAGCGCATGGCCGCCGCACAGCAGCGTCATCAACGCCTGCGCGATCGCTTCATCCTGACCGGCAATCACGCGCCCAATCTCTCGCTCGCCCAGCGCAAACAACTCCAACGCCGCCGACATTTCGGACATTGGCGCATCCTGCGCCTCCCGCTTGACCTGCTCCAACTCTTCGCTCACTCGCTACTCCTTCGCTGCGGAAACGAGTTCCGCACTTCGTTCATCTCCAGCTTCAACCATTGTCTCGCGCGCGACCGCCGTCACGCGCTTCGGCGTCAAAATCGCGCGCAGCCTCTCAACATCGTCATCCATCGCCTGCACCAGCCGCAGCGCGCTCTTCGGCGCAATCTCCGTATGCTCCGCCGTGGCGGCGTCCTCAAGGTGTTTCCGCAGCGCGCTCCAGTCGCCGCCGAAGCGCTCCCGCAGCGCCTCCGCAATCGCCGCAGGCCCCTCGTCGACGGTCACGCGCGCCACGCCGCACTCCGTTTGCAGGAACCGCAGCAGCCTGCGCCGCGCCGTCCCCGTCGCCGCGCTCGTCGCTCCCGCGCGCTGATACAGGTGGCCCATCGACTCCGCGAACTCCACCGGCGACGTGCGCGGCACCGTCACCGGCATCCGCAGCGGTCCTTTGCGGCGACTGAAACTCAGCACCAGCAACACCGCAATCAACACGAACTGCCAGAAAAGCCACTTCAGCGGCAAGCCTTTTGCGGCGTCCCAAAACCCGGCCTTTTCGCCGTGAAAATACTCGTCGAACAACACCGTGCGTCCCGGCCCGCCCACCGTCGCCAGCAACAGTTTCAAGCTCGCATCTTCATGCAGACCGCTGTTCGAGAGCGGCAGCGACGAACTCCACCAAATCGCCTCGCCTTTCCCCACCGCATAGCGCACCACGACGGCGTCGTCGCCGCAGCGCTGCTCCACATGCAGCGCCGGGCCGAGCTTCGACTCCTTCTCGTCCCACCGCCCGTTGTCGCTCATCGAAATCTGTCCCGCCCTCGCCAGCGCACCCTGTCCCTCCGGCGTCGTGTCGCAAAGCGTGCTGTGCAAAATAGTGGCGGGGCTTGTCTTCCCCTCCGGCAGCAACGTCGAGCCGCCCGTGTCGAGCACGCGCCCGCCGCGTTCGAGGAACCGTTTCACCGCCGCCGCAGTCTCTTTCTCCAGTTTCGGCGGAACATAAATGTCCGCCATCACCAGCGTCGTCTGCGAGGCGTCCACCCGTTCCAAATCGCTCTCGGGAGCGTCCCAGCGTTCCACCTTATAGCCCAGCTTCGGCAGCAGCAGAAACGCCGCCTTCGCGCCCGCCGTGCCATTGTTGGCTACCAGTGGTCGCGGATCTTCGTCCCGCTTCGGAAGCGCGAAGCTCACCACAAGAATCAGCAACGCCACGCCGCCGCCCATCCACAGCAGCAGGCGTTTGTCGGAAACCCCTCGCACACTCACGCCGCACCTGCCGCAGAGTTATCGCGCAGACTCTCATAGTGCGACCGTGCCTTCTCGTAGTCCGTCGCGCCCGCCTCGCGCAACCCGTACCACAGCCGCTCGAAAATCTGCGTCAGCCCTCGCAGCGCACTCTGCTGCGCCGACCCCGGCTTCAGCAGCCGCACATACTCGCGCGGCGTCCGCGCCGGATTGTGCCGCCACGCGCGCCGTCCTTCCAGCATCACGATTGTCGCCCAGTACAGGCAATGCACCGCGTCCCGCCAATCGCCGTTGCCCGCCGACCCTTCCGCCTGCGCCGCCCAATCGGTCGATTCGCGCTGCCACTCCAGCCCGCCCGCCTGCGCGTTCAACGCGACCGCCAGGCGCTGCCGCTGCAAATTCCTGTAGACAAACAAAGCGAGAGCGGCCGCTGCACCGCCGAACAGCAGCACCTCCAGCAACCTCCCCAACCAGGGTGCCGCCCCGCCGAGACTGCCCATACGTTCCCAAAACCGACCCCACCACAGCCAAAACTTCGCCACTTGCCGGTCGAGCCAGGACTCCCGCTCCACGGCCGCAAAGTCCGCGCCCGCAAGAATCTGGTCCGCACTCTTCCGCGCCTGGGCAAACTGCGCCGTCTCACCTTCAGGCTGCGCACTCTCGCGCACCATCTCGTCGAGCCGCGCCGAGGACTCCTGCATCAACTGCGCGCGCCTCTCGACGTTCGAACTCCGGGCCTGATCGAGCGCCTCTCGAAGCCACTGCCACCGCACCTGAAATCCCGGCTTCGCATCCACACGCTCGTCCGCGCCCACTTTGTCGCGAACGCAGCCCGAGGCCGCCTCGCCGCACGCCCGCACCAACGCCTGCACACTCGACAGATGCGCCTGGAACTCCTGCACCGATTCATGCTTAACGCCAGCCGCACTCTTTACCGGCGCGGTTTGCGCGGCCATAGTGCTGCACCCCAGCAGCACGACCGCCGCAAAGGGAATAGCAGCGGGCTTCAGCCCGCGATAAAGGCAACAAAAACGCGATGGGGCTTTAGCACCAGAGGCAATGCTGGCCGACTCAATCAGACCTTCTTTAGAATTGCGGAGCATTCGCCTGCGTCCCACCCGTCAACTTCTCGGCTTCGATTCCCAACCCCGTCTCTGCGGGATGCGGGCTCGCCTGCTCCTCACCCAGCAACACCTCCAGGTCGAACGCTTCCATGCGCACCCGCTGGTCGAAATAAATCATGCACAACCCAATCGACAACACCGGCGGCACCACCGATCGGGTGATAAACCCAATCAGCAACACCGACACCTCGGCGAAAATGTGCTTTCCCACAGGTGCCGCCATGACGATTCCAAACGGCAAGGCCAGCATCCCGGCGACCAGAGACAGCG
>JALYTE010000289.1 GCA_030854435.1 Acidobacteriota bacterium
ACCGGGAGCCGATGCTGGAGGGACAATGAAGCATCTCGCCGGAATGGCGATCTTTGCCTCGGTAGTTGATGCAAGGAGTTTTTCCGAGGCAGCTCGGCGACTGGGTTTGTCGAAGTCCATGGTCAGCAAGGAGATCACGAAACTCGAGAAGTCGCTCGGCGCGCGCCTTCTGAACCGCACGACCCGCAACTTGAGCGTGACGGAAATCGGTGCGGCCTATTACGAGCACTGTGCGCACGTCGTTCAGGAGGCCAACGAAGCCGAGCTGCTGGTCGGCCGGCTTCACACGGAGCCGCAAGGCGTACTCAAGCTTACTGCGCCCGTCGCCTTCGGCACGCTTCATATCGCACCTGCGCTGCCGGTGTTTCTCGCGCAATACCCTCAGATACAGATCGATCTCACCATCAGGTGACCGGTTCTTCGATCTCGCTGAAGAAGGCTACGACCTTTCGATCCGCATCGCGCGCGAGTTGCCCCCCAACCTCGTGTCACGGCCGCTGGCGGCGATCAATCGGGTGGTTTGCGCAGCGCCGGAATACTATGAAAAACATGGTGTGCCAGCGACGCCGCAGGAACTCGTCCGACATAACTGTCTCGTCTACACGCACGCCAATCCCGATTCCCAATGGCGCTTTCGCGCCGGAGACGAGGAGATCGTTGTCCCAGTTCGCGGTAATCTCCGGTTGAACGACGACGAGGCGCTCTGGCAGTCCGTGCTCGGCGGCCTCGGCATTTCGCTGTTACCCACGTTCATCGTGGGCGAGGACCTCCAATCCGGAAATCTGCAAGCGGCATTGACGCGCTACGTCCCGTCCGAGCGCAATCTGCATGCGCTGTACCTTCCCAATCGCCATCTATCGGCGAAGGTTCGCGTCTTCATCGATTTTCTTGTTGCCCGGTTCTCGCCCGTCCCCTACTGGGATCGCGATTGGTCCACGTCGATTCCGCGGCACGACGGTCGCCGGCGTTCGACGTCGCGCGGAAAACGCTAGGATCCCCCGGGAAGAATACGGAGCCCTCGTTCAGACCTCTCGAGCCAGTCGGCATGCTTTCGGTGTACCCATGCGAGCCGCTCGTGCACCAGCGTCCGCCGGTGGTCAAACCGCGAGCTTTTGCCGTGCGCGGCGAGTTGGTCCATTCGGACCCGCAAGTCGTGGACCCCTGCTGTCAGCGTCCGAATGCGGTTCTCGAGGTCGATGCGCTCGACGCGATAAGGCTCGGGTTTGGACATTTGTCCCCTCGAATCGGTTGCGATACAGCAATCATGCTGTCTGCATCGGGAATCGAGTAGCCGTCCGCGAGTCACATAAGTGTTTCCAATGCGAGCCATTCGGTTGTCGTCGCGCCATCGACGTTCAGCGCGTCCGTTCCGGTGAAGCACGTCTGGCCGAAGAAAACATCCACGCCGGCCGCCGTCAGCCGCTCGACCGAATCGCCACGGCTGATGCGGGTGCGAATACCGCGCACGCGCTGCATCACCGCGGGAAAGTCGACACGGATGTCGGCCGGGATCTGCGCGCCATACTGGTCGGCATGGCGCATCTCGGCGTACAGACGCGAGGTGCGGATGACCGCTTTCGACGGCACGCAGCGTAGCTTGCGGTCAATGGATTGCGCAGAAGGCGAAGGGATTGCCGAACTGTTTGGCCGGAATACGCCAAGCGTTTTACATCAGCGTAAATTGTCCGTCGCCGTGTTCACGCGCAGGCCAGCACGGTTCCGCAAGCACCCATTCTCAACCTCCGCGGCGTTTGTGCTTCACAGCGGCTGTTCCTCGCGTGAGGGCGCCGACGGCCGTTGCACGCTTGCTTGCCGGCTTCGTTGGCACAGGTCGCTTCGCACGTACGGTTGGCTTTTTGCTCGCGGCGCTCGCTTTGCCGCGTGCAGCGGGTATGGCCACTTCGGCCATCTCAATGTCGAACACGTCGGCGAGCAGCGAGTTGTCGAGCATCTTGCCAGCCGCGAGCCCGACTTTTGGCCGCGGCAGACCCGCCCCCGCGCGTGCGACAAGATCCTTCGCGTCGACCCGGCGCAGGATGAACAGGAGTTCGGGCTGCTCATCCAGGCGCACGCCCACGCCGTAGAGCACGGCGGCAACGTGTTTGCACATTTCAGCCCAGTCCGGGCAACTGCATTTGAAGGTGATTTCGCCTGGCGACGGAAACAGTCCCGTGTGAGGGCGACAGATGCGCTCCATCACGCCTTTGGAAAAGCGCCCTTGCAACAGTTCGATCAGCGAATCAATCGACCCCGCGCAGTCCACGCCGATCGCCTGCCACTGCTTCGTCGGCGCGGATGCGACGCTTACCGCAACGTTGTAAACGCTGGAACCCACTACCTGTGCCTGCACCTCACCCTGGGCAATCTTGAGATCGATCACCGAGCCGTTGCGGACATAGGCTCGCCCGCGCGGCAACCGATTCGAGAAATCGCTGTAGCGCTCCAGGTTGGCACACCAGGCCCTCCCCCAGAAGGACTTGGTAATGGCGCCGCGCCCTCCCCCTACCGGCGAGAGCGCCAGTCCCTTTTTTTTGGCTTGGGCAGCGGCGCGTTCCGCTTTTCTGCGGCGCTGCGCGACCGATACATAGGGCTTCCATCCGAAAAAACTCATCGCGCATCCCTCTCGTTATCAGACTTCCTCCCGCGCGGCATGAATGTCGAGCGTGACCAGCTCGAGCAGCGCCTTGTCGCTCATCTCTGTCAGCAGCAATTCCGCGCTGCCCTCCAGCACATCCCGAACGAGTTGTTGCTTCGATTCGATCAACTGGTCAATTTTATCTTCGACCGTTCCGCGGCACACGAACTTGTGCACCAGCACGTTCTTTGTCTGGCCGATGCGGAAGGCGCGATCGGTGGCCTGATTCTCGACCGCGGGGTTCCACCAACGGTCGAAGTGAACGACGTGCGACGCCGCCGTCAGGTTGAGCCCGGTACCGCCGGCCTTCAGTGAGAGCACGAAGTATGGCGTCAGCTCGTCCTCCTGAAATCGCTTCACCATTTCCCGACGCCTGGCCACTGCGGTGCCACCGTGCAATACCAGTCCTGTGCGCCCGAACACCGAGCCCAGGAATGCAGCGATGGGCTCGGTCGTTTCACGGAACTGCGTGAACACCAGCACTTTCTCCTGTTTGGCGGCGATCACTTCGGCGATTTCGCGCAGGCGCGCGAACTTGCCGCTGTCGGCTTCGGCCCACGCAGCATCACCCAGCCATTGCGAAGGATGGTTACAGATCTGCTTGAACCGCATCAGGAACGACAGCACCACGCCCTTGCGCCCGATGCCCTCGGCGGTTTCGAGAACTGCCGCGAGATCTTTAACGGCTCGCTGATACAGCGCCGCCTGTGCGGCACTCAGGTGGCAGTAGGCCTTCAGCTCAGTTTTGTCCGGCAGGTCGGCGATCACCGATTTGTCGGTCTTCAGGCGCCGCAGGATATAGGGACGCACCAACTCGCGCAGCGGGCCATAGTGCTCGGCATTCGCCAGCCGCTTTGCGAAGGTGGAGAAGACCTTGTCGGTGCCGAGCAGCCCCGGGTAGGTGAAATCGAAAATGGACCACAGGTCCGACAGATGGTTTTCCACTGGCGTCCCGGTCAGGGCGATGCGCGAGCGCGCCTGGAGCTTCTTGACCGCACGCGTCTGCTTCGTTCCCGGATTCTTGATCGCCTGCGCTTCGTCCAGTACCACGACATGCCAGAACACGGCCTCCAGAAGTGGCAGCCGCAGCAGCGAGCCG
>JALYTE010000290.1 GCA_030854435.1 Acidobacteriota bacterium
AAAGCGCAACATTTTTGCCTGCAAAGCCAGCGGCATCTCGCCAATCTCATCCAGAAAAAGCGTTCCCCCGTTGGCGGATTCAATGCGCCCTGTCCTCGCCTGCACCGCGCCCGTAAACGCGCCGCGCGTGTGCCCAAACAGCTCCGCTTCCAGCAGCGCTTCAGGGATCGCCGCGCAGTTCAGCACGGTGAAAGGCTTGCCATTGCGGCCGCTCAATCGATAGATGGCGTTGGCGACAACTTCCTTGCCCGTCCCCGTTTCCCCCTCAATCAGCACGCTCGCCGAAGCTGGCGCGACCAGCTTGATCAGCCGCGCGAGTTCCAACATCGGAGCGGAGCGGCCAATCATCTCCGGAAACTCCTCCGGCTCATCGCCTCGCCGCAAGCCGTCCGCGACCACCGGCGTTTCCCGCGCCACTGGCTTCGGAACGATCCTCAGCCTCGGTCTATCGCCCGCCTGCTGCGCCTCCCGCAACGCGTGCAGCAATTCATGCCGTCGCGGACTGCGCGTCCCACCTTCGCTTAAATCTCCATCCATCCGCAGCAAGTCGACGCCCGGATAAAGCCGCCGCACCTGTCCGGCAAACTCCCCCACTTCCAGGTCCGGCAGCCAACTGTCCATCACCAGCGCTTCGGGCCGCTGTTCTTCCATCTGCGCCATGGCGTCGGCCCCCCCGCCGGCCTCGCGCACCAACCATCGCATCCCGGCGAGGCTTGCTCCCAACCGCTGGCGCAGAGCCGCGTCGGCGCTGGCCAGAATCACGCTGCGCACGCTTCCCGCCGGGCCGCCCGATTGAAGACTCACTCCGTGCCCGATTCATCGCAAATTTCATCCAGCTGTCGCCGCATCAGCGCAATGCCGTCGCACGCGCGCCTGCACTCCACCAACGCGCCTTGCAGCGCCGCCTTCATGGAGTCCGCATCGCCCATCAGTTGGCCCAGTTCCAAACGACAAAAAAGTACCGTGAGGGGCTGGCACAAATCATGCAGTTCCTGGTCGATCATTGAGCGCAGATTCACTTTCAACGTGGCCATTTTCTTCAAGCCCTCGCCGCATCGTTCTGACTCAGGATCGCAGCGGGAATGGGCATCGGCGCGCGGGCCAACCGGTATCCCGCGCCCCGCACCGTTTCGATCACCGCACTGGTAAACCCTCCATCGGGACAAGCCGCCGCCAGCTTCCGGCGCAAATAGTTGATGTACACGTCCACGATGTTCGTCGCGACCTCCGGTGACATCTGCCACAGCTCGCGCAGCAACTCGGTGCGCGTGCAACACTCTCCGCGACGCAGCATCATGAACTCCAGCAACGCATACTCTTTCGCGGTCAACTCGATCTCCCACCCGCCCCGGCGCACGCTATGATTCACGCGGTTGATTTCCAACTCGCCGTGGTGCAGCACCGCCGAACAATGCCGTTCCCTGCGCCGCAAAATGCCGGTGCATCGCGCCATCAATTCGTGGAAGCTGAAAGGCTTCATCACATAGTCGTCCACGCCGGAGTTCAGGCAGCGAATGCGCTCTTCGACATCGTTGCGCCCGCTCAGCACCAGCACGGAAACGTCCCGGTATAGGATCTGCACCTGCACCAGCACCTCGGTCCCGTCGAGACGCGGCAAGCCCAGGTCCAGCACCATCAAATCGGGCCGCCGTTCCGAAGCGCTCGCCAACGCGGCTTCACCATCGCCGACCAGGTCCACCTGATGACCCGCCAGCGCAAGGCCTTTTTGCAGAAACATTCCAAGGGCTTTATCGTCCTCGACAACCAGAACACTCATGGAAGGGTCCTCCGCACCCGAAGGACCGCAGAATAGAATCTCTGTCAGGCCTCAGCCCATGCATTATCGACGCGTCGCGCGGTTTGTTTCAAAGCTCGGAAGCGGGACCGAGGTCAGCGCACGGAAAGCTGCACTTCGATCTCGGTATCTTTGGGGAACGAGACCTGGTTGCCGGGGGTGAGGAAGCGGAAGTAGACCGATTTGCCAAACCCGTACGCGCCGAAACCCAGGGCCAGGTTCGGGCTTTTGACGGTAAAGGCGAGAACGCGCGCCACCAGACCGAAGCCGTTCGACGCTACGGTCATTCCGCCGAGGTTGCCGCCGCCATTTCCAAGGCCGTGATGATCGCCATCGTCATGGCCCGCCAGCGCAGCGGCCGCGAGCAGGAGCGGCGCGACAAAACGGTTCTTGTCGGGGTTGGCCTTGACGTTGCCCTCTTTGTCTATGCTGATGTTCTGACCGGCTTCGCCCTCGGCGGTGGTGACCGTTCCGTAGGCCTTTTGCTCTTCCTGCCCGCTCGACTTGACCCCGCGAAACGCGAAACGGAGTTTTCCGTTGCGACCGAAGCTGCGCGCCGCTTTGCTTTGCGTCACGACGCCTTCGAGTTCAGCGCCCTCGGCGAGCAGCAGCTTGTGCTCCGCATCGAAGACAGGTTCAGTGACGATCGCCGTCACCTCGTCGTTCTTCTTTGCGCCAATGGAGTCGAGGGTCTGGGAGAGTCGCGCCATGACCTTGATGCCATCCAGCGAAGGGTCGTCCGATGGCAGCACCGCTGGCTCGGCGGGCAACACGATGGAGGCCGGTGCGTCCAGGTCGGCGATGAACTGCGTGCCCGACCAGACGCGCAGCGGATGGTACGGCAACTGGCTGTAGAGCAGCCGCAGAGCGCGATCTTTCTTGCCGGGGCTGAATATCTCGTCGTAGGCGGATTTGATGCGCTCGCGCACCATCGTCTTCGCTTGCTGAACAAGCGAGGGACGTTTCACTGCGGCCAGAAAACGGACGAGTCGCGTATCGCGAATGAGCGCGTGTGATTGAAAGTTGAGATCGTCGCTGCCGCCGGGGATGTGGAGGCTGGTGAAGTTGACCACAGGCTGATGGAGCGGCGTCACATCGCCGTTGAGCAGAGCTTCCGCGCGGACTTTCCCGGGTACGGGAGCGTATGCGACGATGGTCCCGCGCGCGATAGCACCCTTCGGCAGCACCAGGCGATCGAGCACATAGATGGGTTCTGTAAGCTCGCCTTCGATCACCGTCCCCGTGCGCAACGACACCGTGCGCGTCGTGCGGATATGCAGCGGAACTCCGGCTGCGAGCGTGACGGTTTGCGTCGCAGATGCGACCTGTTGGGCCGATGACGCGGACGCGGCGACCGTGAGGACAAAGAGAATCTGCCACTGCAACTTCATCTAAAGTACCTGGAATGTTCGACCTTCGCGACGAAGGGGCTGCCGTGTGGCAGCCCCTCAGTCGTTACTGGGTTTGACTCCTATTTCTCGAGCACGCGAGCGGCAGCCGCGAGTTCCGCGGCATCAGGCCCATGACGATACTCCGGATGCTGGTCATTGCCGAGGAAGGTCGCTACGCGGTGCGCGTAGTCGGGGTCGGCCTTCTTGAAGTGCGATAGTTGCAGCTTCTGAATGCGCAGCGGCGTCTGGCCGAGCGAACCCGCGATGGCTTTCGCCGTACGGTCTTTCTGACCGTCGTCGAACAGCCGCCAGAGGTTGCCAACCTGAGCATAGTCGTCGTTGCCTTCGCGGTGGTCGTAGCGCGCGACTTTCTCCAGCGTCTCGTTGGCCTGATACGGAGTCTCGCGATAATGCGGGTCTTCCTTAGGGCCGCCGAAACTGTTGGGCTCGTAGTTGGGCAGGTCTCCGCCGTTGCCGTCGAAGCGCATCGCGCCATCGCGGTTATAGTTGAATCCGTTGGTGCACCGCGCGTTGATGGGCAGCAGATCGTAATTGGTGCCAACACGGTAGCGGTGCGCGTCAGGGTAAGAAAGCAGCCGCCCCTGCAACATCTTGTCCGGCGAGTAGCCCATGCCGGGCACAATGTTGGACGGGTTGAAGGCGGACTGCTCCGTCTCGGCAAAGTAGTTCGATGGCATGCGGTCCAGCGTCATCACGCCGACGTCCATCACCGGATACTCGCCGTGCGGCCAGACTTTGGTCAGGTCGAAGGGGTTGTACTTGAACTTGTCGATTTCGCCTTCGGGCATGATCTGGATCTGGCATCTCCAGGAGGGAAAATCCTTCTTCTCAATGGCGTGCGTCATGTCGCGCTGCGAGTAGTCGGGATCCGCTCCGGCAAGCCGCTCGGCTTCTTCCGTGCGAATGTTTTTGATGCCCTGCACGGTCTTGAAGTGCCACTTGCAGTAGAACCGCTCGCCGCTCTTGTTGATCAGCGAAAAGGTATGCGAGGAGTAGCCGTTCATGTGGCGAAAGCCGTCCGGAATGCCGCGGTCGGAAAACAGAATCGTGACCTGGTGCAGGCTTTCCGGCGACAGGCTCCAGAAGTCCCACATCATCGTCGCGGACTTGAGGTTCGAGCTCGGTTCGCGCTTCTGGGTGTGGATAAAATCTCCAAATTTGATCGCATCGCGGATGAAGAAAACTGGCGTATTGTTGCCCACCATGTCCCAGTTTCCTTCCTCGGTATAGAACTTCAACGCGAAGCCGCGCGGATCGCGGGCCGTATCGGCCGAACCCTTTTCGCCGCCGACTGTCGAAAAGCGCGCGAACATGTCACAGGTGTTGCCGACTTTCGCAAACAGCTTTGCGGTGGTGTACTTCGTGATGTCGTGCGTGACCAGAAAGTGCCCGTGAACGCCCGTGCCCTTGGCGTGGACGACGCGCTCCGGAATGCGCTCGCGGTTGAACTGCGCCATCTTTTCAAAGAGCTGAAAGTCGTCGAGCGTTGTCGGCCCTCGGCGACCAGCGGTGACCGAGTTCTGATTGTCGCCGACAGGGCGGCCCTGGTTCGTTACCAGCAGCGGGTTGGGGTGGGTCGAACCTTCATCCTTCGCACCCGGCCCCTTGCTGTCATTGCCGATCGCGGATGGGCTGCCGACGTTGGCGCTGCCGGGATTGAGCTTATTTTCGTCTGCCATCTTTCAAGTCTCCATTTCTCTTCTAGTTTATCGCGGGTTGTGGGTTCAAGATGTCAAGAACGCCGCGAGCTTCGAGGGCTGTTGCGGCGCGCTGACCGAGGATGGCAGCGGAGATGCCAAGCGGAGCGCGCTCGACGAGGTAAACAACCTCTTCTCCGTCCGATGCCGCTACCTGTGCGTGCAGATGCCATCGACCGCCTACTTCGTGGCAGTAGGCACCGAGCGGAAGCTGACAGCCTCCACCCAGTGCCGCCAGGACGTGGCGTTCGGCTTGCGTGGCAAACTCGGTCGCCGCGCAGTTCAGAGCGCGAACAGCCGCATGGATCGCCGGGTCGCGGGTGGAATCTTCAGTGTCCAAAGCGTGATGCGGGCTGCGGGTTTCGAGGCCCAGCGCGCCCTGGCCTGGGGCGGGGGTAAGTTCATCGACCGCAAACCGCTGATGCACATTTTCCGTGCGTCCCAGGCGGTCGAGCCCAGCACACGCGAGCACCAGCGCGTCCGCGTTTCCGTCCGCCCATTTGCGCAGACGCGTGTCGATGTTGCCGCGCATTTCAACGAAGCGCAGATCCGGCCTCAACGCCAGCAGCATTGCCTTGCGACGCGGGCTGGTGGTGCCCACATGCGAGTACATCGGCAGCGTGTGCAGGCCCCAGAAGTCCTCGCAGACAAAAGCGTCGCGGGCATCCGCGCGGGGCGGAATGGCCGCGAGCGTGAAGCGCGAGTCGAGTGTCGTCGGCAAATCTTTGAGCGAGTGGACGGCGAGATCGATGCGACCCGATGCGAGAGCTTCTTCAATCTCCTTGATGAAGATGCCTTTGGCGTCGAGCGGCGAGCCGTCTTCAAACGTCGCAGGCGCGACGAAGTGGGGGTCTTGCATGCGGTCGCCGATAGTGCGGATGACTTCAATTTCGACGGCATGGCCGCGTTCGCGAAGTTGCGCGGCAATGTGGTTGGCCTGCCAGAGCGCGAGTTGAGAGCCGCGCGAGCCGATGCGGATGGTTGGAGTGCTCACAAGGCTAGGATACGCGCTCCCTAGACGGGGCTGAGGTAATGGACCAGCGTCGCACTGGCTAAATCGACGGTCACGGAGTCGTTTGGCGTTTTGGTTCCGGCACCGTCGGCTGCGGGGTGGTACTCGATCCGAAGTTGCGCCGGGTCGGCGAGGATGCGAAGATAGCCGTAGGCCGTCTGATCGTAGTTCTCGAAAGTGACCGTGTCTTTTTTTTCTGGTTGGGCGAAGACGGGAAAGTCCTGCGGCGTGCGAATGGTGCCGGTGCGCGAAAGAGGTTGCAAACCGTGGCCTCCGTTGCCACAGACGACGAACGGAATCTGGCGGCCGCCGAGCGAACGCGTGAAGCGTTGATAGTTGTGAGCATGGCCGGATAGAATCGCGTGCGGCCAGACGCCGGTCGTCGCGCAAATCGCATCGATCTCCTTGAGCATCACCAGCGAACCGCTATGCGTTCCGAAAGTATAGGGCGGATGATGCACCGCAACGATAACCGCGCCGGCGAACTTCTCCGTTTTGATGCGGGTCAGCGCGGCGGCCAGGAAAGCGAGTTGCACGTCGGAGAGTTGTGGAAACTTTGCAATGCCCGTGACTGGATCTTTGGTAGACGAAATGACGCCGGGGTTCTCCAGCATATTGCTGTAAAGGCCGAGGATGCGGACGAACGGCGCCTCCAGCGTGAAGTAGACGCCGGGTTGCACCATCGTGGTGCGCGAGATGCCCATGGCGTCGGTGCCATGCGCGAACGTGGGCGTGCTGAAGTTGGCCAGAAACGCGTTCAGCGAGGGCGCGCCGGTGCCTGCGGGCGGCGGAAGCACAATGCCATCGTGGTTGCCGGGGATGGCGAAGATAGGGGCCGGATAGTCGCGGTAGGCCTCGTAGAACTGGTCGTAATAATACTTGTGCTCGCCGAAGCTGTAGACGATGTCGCCGAGGTTGTAGAAGAACTGTGGAACGGCGGCGGGCGCTTCACCACTGAAGTCGGCGATCACCTTGCCGACCACCGTGTTTTCTGTCGCCGGGCCGCGCGTGGCTCCGGTATCTCCGGCAGAGTGGAAGACGATCTGCCCGGCGGCTTGAATCTGCGCGACGGTGGCGGCACCGAGTACTGTCGCAAGCGTCAGCACAGGCTCCACGGCCGGACCGTTGGGGAATGCTAGCGGGAGAAACTGGCTGGCCTTGATGAGCGCGTCCATCTCGGCATAAGCCGCAGTGTCGGAGGCGTGCGGCACTTTGTACTGCGTGGGGTCGACCGTCGGCGAGGGTTCGGCGAAAACGGGCGCGCCGAGAGGGTTTGTAGCCTTGACCGGTTTGGTGGGCTTGGCTGGGGTGGATTTCCTGTGAACGGCTTTTCGGGTTGTTTTTTGGGCTGCCATAGAGCGCATTCCTCGGCGTCGAATGTGAGAGCGAACACCATCATACGACCGTGCGACAAACGTTACTGGGTGCCAGCGATGAATTTCCAGCAATTTCGGTCGGTATCGAGCGGGCGTTACCCCTTGTCTTCGCGGCCTGCGGATTCGCGGTCTGGGGATTCACGGTTCGCGGATTCGCGCAAGACCGCAAGCTGCGGATGAAGCAGCTTCGCCGTGATCGACTTGGTGAGCGCATCGACAGCGGCTTGTTGCGCCACGGTGAACGGTTCTGCCGTGAGCCGCAATGCGGTGCGCGCGAGCTCCTGTTGGCGCAGAACTTCTGCCGAGAGTTGAAGCAGTTTGATGGCCTCTACCGCGGGAGCGGCGCTGCGGCGCAGCTGGTAGCGCTCCACTTCGTGCGTGACGATAGACTCCGCCGCTTCGGCCGCTTCGCTGCGGCTGGCCTGGTGATGCGCGGCGACTTGCTGTAGGTCGTCGATATCGTAAACGAAGCAGCCTTCGACCTTGTTCACCGCAGGATCGACGTCGCGGGGGACGGCGATGTCGATGAAGAACATGGGACGGTTGCGGCGGCGGTGCAGGATTTCTCGTGCGTGTTGCGGCGTGAAGATTTGGCCCACGCCGATCGAGGTGACGACGATGTCGGCGCGATGTGCTTCGCTGTGGAGTTGCTCGAATGGGATGACTCCGGTTGTGATGGCCGGAGTGCGCAGGGCCGCGACGATTTTCTCCGCGCGTTCTTCCGTGCGGTTGGAGACGAGCAGCGTCTTTGCGCCCTGCTGGATGAGATGGCGCGCGGCGAGATCGGACATTTTGCCCGCGCCGACAATGAGCACCGTCTTGCCCGCGAGCGAGCCGAAGATTTTGCGCGCGAGATCGACGGCGACGGACGCAATCGAAACCGAGGAACTTCCAATCCGGGTCTCGGACCGCACGCGCTTCGCGACGGAGAACGCCCGCTGTAGCAACGGATCTAAAGTCGAACTGAATGCCCCCGCGGATTTGACCGCGCCCACTTCACGCGCGATGTTCCACGACTGCTTCACTTGGCCGAGGATTTGCGGCTCGCCGACCACCATCGAATCGAGCGAAGAGGCTACGCGGAAGAGATGGCGTATCGCCTCGCGCTCGCGAAACTCGTACAAATGCGGTTCGAGCGTGGAGGGCGCTACGGCGAAGTACTCATGCACGAAGCGCGTCAGGACAGGGTCGCCCGGCGATTGGTTATCGGTTGAAGCCTCGCGGTCGATCAGGAATTCCACGCGGTTGCAGGTGGAAAGGATCATCGCCTCGCGAATGCCGGGCTGGTGCGCCAGCGTGCGCGTCGCATGGGCCAGACGCGCGACGGAAATGGCCAGACGCTCCCGCACCTCGATGGGCGCGGTGGTGTGGTTGACACCCACCAGCAACAGCGTGTGGTCCGTGTTTTGGTTCATGGCGCAGTAAACCTATGCACGGCGGAAAGCTGGTTCGCGGCCCATACCGCCAACACAAACAAAAACGCGAAGCTCGACAAATAAACCGCCCTGCGACCGCGCAGGCCCGAGTGCCGCCGGATAAAAATCATCAACATATACGCGACCCACATCGCCAGTGAGAGAAGTACCTTGGGATCGGCAAAAAACGCCGGTCCGACAGTTTCAAGCGCCACGACCGAGCCGATAAGCAAACCGGCGGTCATGCAGGGCAGGCCGAACAGCAACGACTTAAGCGCGATCTGGTCGATGGTTTCGAGCGGCGGCAGCCGCAGCTTCGAGGCGCTCTCCGGCGCGACAGACTTGGACTTTAGGCGGCGCTCCTGCACGAAGTAAAGCACGCTCGCCAGCAGCGAAATCAGCAGCGCGGCATAGGCCGCTAGAAGCAACGCGACATGCAGGAATATCCACACCGGCCCGGCGAGCGGGTAGGCGATCGTCTCGCGTCCTGCGCGGAAAGCGGGCACCAGCGTCAGCAGCACCGTGATCGGGAGCAGGAAGATGCCGAAGGCCATCGTGCGATATTTTGCGGCGAGCAGAAGAAACGCAACGGCCAGAAGAAGGCCGAGCAGCGAAAGCGTCTCATGCGTATCGACCGGCAGCGCGCGGTGGGCAGCGTAGAAAGTTTCAGCGATAGACACGAAGTGGAAGAACGCTCCGGCCAGCGCCGTCGGGACGGCGAGGTGTCTCCAGCGCGGTCGGTTGTAGAGCGCCGCGGGCAGCACCGCAAGCGCGGCAATGCCGTATAGAAGGACCGCAACTCGAAGCCAGAGGAGGGACATAGGATGGCGAAATCGCCGCAGTCGGCGCGAAGGTTCAGTATACCGAGCGCAGCGGGCCACTGTGAGGCAATGGCTGCGATATCCTGAAACTCCCGCACCGTGACCGACCCTACGCCCATTTCGATGCTGCCGGACGCCGCCGAAGCCGCGCGCACCAGGTCCGCGCTCGCGGCCAAAGACGAGTCCAGCCAGACGCCCGTCATGCGGCAATATTTCGCGGCCAAGGCGCAACACCCCGACTGCCTGATGTTCTGCCGCATCGGCGACTTCTACGAACTTTTCTACGAAGACGCCATCGTCGCCAGTCGCGAGTTGCAACTGACCCTTACCGCGCGCGACAAAGCCAAACAGCAACCGATGTGCGGCGTGCCGTATCACTCGGCTGCGATTTATCTGCAACGGCTCCTGCGCAAGGGCTACAAGATCGCGCTCTGCGAGCAAATGGAAGACCCGAAGACGACCAAAACCATCGTCCGCCGCGAAGTCACGCGCGTGTTGACGCCCGGCACCGCGCTCGATACGACGCTCGGCGCGGGCGACAGCCAATGGCTCTCCAGCGTCGCCGCGACGGGCAGCGGCGCGACTGCGTCTGTTGGCGTCGCCTCCATCGATTTATCCACCGGTGAGTTTCGCGCGACAGAATTCAGCGGCGCAAACGCGGCGGCATTTGCCGTCGATGAGCTTGCGCGCCTGCGTCCTGCGGAGTTGATTTTCGCGGCAGGCGCGGAGGGTTTTGGCTCGGGTGCATCGAAGTCCACACAGCCGAGACTGCGCGCGACGGGCGACGACACAACAGACGAATCGCAGACTGGGGCATTCGATGGCGTGGGCACGCGGACACCCGTAGAAGATTGGGTTTTCACGCCGGACTATGCGCTTCCGTTGCTGCGGCAACAGCTTCGCGTCCACTCGCTCGACGGCATGGGTATGTCTGGCCACGAGGCCGCGGCTGTCGCGGCCGGCGCGATCGTTCACTACCTGCGGCATACGAAACAAGGCGCGCTTGAGCACCTCGACACTCTGCGCTTTTACGAGCGCAGCGATTGCCTTGAACTCGACGCGGTCACGGTGCGAAACCTGGAGTTGGTCGAGCCGCTGTTCTCGACCGAAGGCCCACAGACCACCTTGCTGCACACGCTCGACGCCTGCTGCACGCCGATGGGCAAGCGCCTGCTTCGCGCACAATTGCTGCGACCCATGCAATCGCTCGACGCCGTGAACGCGCGGCTCGATGCTGTAGGCGCAGCGGCCGCGGATTTACGCAAGCGCGAAAGCGTCCGACGCGCGATGGATGGCGTGCTCGATCTGGAGCGGCTGCTGGGACGCGTCGCTCTGGAAACCGCCGGACCGCGCGAAGTCGTCGCTCTCGGCGCGACAGTGGCGCGGCTTCCGGGGCTGCGCGCAACGACGCAGGAGTTGGCGACGGAAGCGGGGCGATGGGCAACGCTGTGCAAGAGTTTCGACACGCTCGACGACTTGCACGAGATGATTTCTCGAACACTGGTCGACGAGCCGCCCGTTTCGCTCAACGACGGCGGCGCGGTGCGCGAAGGCGTCGATGCGGAACTCGATGAGCTGCGCGGCCTCTCATCGACCGGACGAAAGACGATCGCCGCCATCGAAGAACGCGAACGCGCGCGGACGGGGATCGGCTCGCTCAAGGTGCGCTTCAACTCTGTCTTCGGCTACTACCTCGAAGTCACGAAGGCCAACGCAAAATCCGTGCCCGCGGACTACGAACGCAAGCAAACTCTGGTCAATGCGGAACGATTCACAACGCCGGAGTTGAAGGAATTGGAGACCAAAATTCTCACCGCGCAGGAGCGCAGCGGCGAGATCGAGCGCAGAATCTTCGCGGAACTGCGGAGGCAATTGCTGGTCGCCGCGTCGCGTGTGCGCGAGACTTCGCGGTGTGTCGCGGAGATCGATTTGCTGGCCTGCTTTGCGCATCTCGCCGCCTCACGCGGTTGGCATAAACCGGTTGTCGACGTAAGCGGCGTGTTGGAGTTTGTGTCGGCGCGGCACCCTGTTGTCGAGCGTCGCATGGAAGAGCAGGGCGCAGGAAGGTTCGTCCCCAATTCGCTCCATCTGTGCGCGGCAGGTTTCGCAGAGGACTCTGGTGGCGATGCGGAATCCGGTGTCCGAGCATCCGGACATGGGGCACCCAACTCTGTGGAGGGGCCTTCTCTGCTGTTGATTACTGGCCCGAATATGGGCGGTAAGAGCACCTATCTACGCCAAACTGCACTGCTCGCGATCATGGCGCAATGCGGCTGCTTCGTGCCTGCGGAACGGATGCGCCTGGGACTCGTCGACCGCATCTACACGCGCATCGGAGCGAGCGACAACGTGGCCCGCGGACGTTCTACATTCATGGTGGAGATGACGGAGACCGCGGCCATTCTCAACACCGCGACCGCACGCTCGCTTGTGTTGCTGGACGAAATGGGACGCGGCACCGCGACCTATGACGGCCTCTCGTTGGCGTGGGCCACGGTCGAACACATGCACGACAACATCGGCGCGCGGACGCTGTTTGCGACCCACTATCACGAACTCACGTTGCTGGCCGAGCGGCTCGCGCGGCTGAAGAACGTCCGCGTCACAGTCCGCGAAAACGCCAACGGAATTGTGTTTCTGCACACGGTCGAAGCGGGCGCGGCGAACAAGAGTTACGGCATCGAAGTGGCCCGGCTGGCAGGGCTTCCCGCGAAGGTGATCGAGCGCGCCCGCGAGGTTTTGCGCGTACATGAACGCGCGGAATCGCAGCAGGTGCGCGAAGCCGTCCCTGCGGCGGAACGCGCTGCTTCGTTGCAGATGACCATGTTTACGCCGCTCTCGCAACGCATCGTCGATCGCATCGAGCAGACGGACGTCGACGGCCTGACGCCACGCGACGCACTGGCGCTGATCGCAGAGTTGCAGCGCGAGTTGAAGGGCGGCAGCGCGTGAAAGGGCAGAGTGTAGAGCGTAGAGCGAAGAATGTAGAGAAAGCCATGTTGGTTGCGGGTGTGATGAGTGGAACTTCCGCGGATGGAGTTGACGTTGCAATCTGCCGGATTTCTCCGGCAGTGCGGGCAGGAGGAACGCCGCGCTTGAAGGTGCTCGGACACCGCGCGTTTCCGTATAGCGCGGCGATGCGTGCTGCCGTGCTCGCCGCGATGGACGCGAAACGCACGAGCGCAGCGGAGATGTCGCGGCTGAACTGGCGGCTCGGCGAAATCTATGCGGAATGCGTTGCGGCGACCGCCGCGCAATTGAAGTTGAAGCCGCAGCTTGTCGCGTGCCACGGCCAGACGATCTACCACCAGGCAACTTCGACGAAGTATCTTGGCGCGGACGTACGCTGCACATGGCAAATCGGCGAGGCTTCGGTGATTGCCGAGCGATTGCGCGTGCCTGTGGTCAGCGACTTTCGCCCAGCGGACCTTGCGGCGGGTGGACAGGGCGCGCCTCTGGTTCCAATGCTCGACTACTGCATGTTTCGTCACGCAACGAAGAGCCGGCTGTTGCTGAATCTCGGCGGCATCGCAAACGTCACGGCGCTCCCCGCTGGTTGCTGCGTGGATGAGGTGCTGGCGTTCGATACAGGCCCTGCGAGCATGGTGATCGATGCGGCGATGCAGAAACTCTACGGGCGTGCCTTTGATCGCGACGGTAGCACAGCCTCGCGTGGACGCATGCTCGATGCGGTTGTCACGAAGTTCATGAATGGCAACTACTTCCCTGCTCCGCCGCCGAAGTCGTGTGGGCGCGAAGAGTTTGGCGCGGCATTCGTTGCACGATTTCTTGCGGCCTGCGAGCGCGAAGGTGCGCGAAGGAAGGATGTAATTGCAACGGCAACGGCGTTCACTTCGGCAATAATCCTCGATGCGTACGCGCGATTCTGCTGCCCACATCTTGGACAACGTGCTCCGCTGGCTCGTGCGACGGAGATGCTGGTCGCGGGCGGCGGCGCTCGCAATGCAACGCTGATGCGTGCGCTGCGCGATGGGTTTGCGACGCTCGGCGTGAGCGTCGCTCCGATGGAGTCTGTGGGGCTTGCTGCCGAGGCGAAGGAAGCGGCGGCATTCGCTTTACTCGGTTGGCTGACGTGGCATGGCTTGCCGGGAAATGTGCCGAGTGCTACAGGGGCCTTGCGGGCCGTGGTGTTGGGTAAGGTGACGTATGGAGCCTGAGGCGGACATGAACTCTGTTCGCACCGCTGGCGAGAAGCAGGTTCCTCGCTGCGCTCGGAATGACAGAAAGAAAAGTAGGAACGACAGAAAGAAAAGCAGGAACGCTCAAACTCCGATTGCACTGCTTCTCCTTGTCTGGTTGAGTGG